>NZ_JBUYWT010000021.1:0-134747 GCF_055264925.1 Bradyrhizobium sp. KZN70725 | reverse complement strand
GCGACGCCGCTTGAGCGTCGCGCTCCTCGGCCGCATGCAAAGGTGTCCTTGCTGCATCCGGCTCATCAAAGGGCGCGACCCGCCGATCCACTTATGACACAGTAAGATTAGTGCCGCTTCGTCGCGGGCACCGGCGCCGCCGGCTTCGCCACGGCGGCTTGCGCCGGCAGATATTTGGCGACGATCGCGGGATCGAGTTGGGCCACCGCGGTGTCAGGCAGCCGGGTCCAGACCTCATCCTTGCCGAACAGCGAGATGCCGAGAAAGCCGCGCATCGTCAGCGTCTGACCATCGGCGCTCAACGTCATCTTGGCCTTGTAGACCTTGCCGTTGCGCGGATCGAGCACGTTGCCGCCTTCATAGGCGAGCCCGTTGCGCTTCATGTCGCGGATGAGGGGAATGCCGAGCCACGGCATGTCCTTGCGATCGTCGGTGCATTTCGAGCAAATCGGATTGGGCGGGTCGCCGGGCGATGAGAACATCTTTGCGATCATGCCTTCGAACAGGCCATTGCGCTCGATCACTAGGAACCAGCCCTCGGGCTTGCCGTCTTCGATCTTTTGCCACAGGCCGGCAGCCGACGGGTCGGCCGCCGAGGCCGCAAGCGGAGCAGCTAGCGCAAAGGCCGTGGCGATCGCGAGGATCAGCCGAAGTCTGGATAGCGTGTTCCGCATCATCATCACCTGATCAATCGACCAACTCGACTACAAGCAGACTACGGCCATTTCACGGAGCGTTCCAGTGCCCGCGCCGCGCAGGAGCCGCGCAGGAAGTGGCCCATGCCCCTGGCATTGGTCTCTGGCCGAGTGAAATCAGTTCACCCCGAGCTTCTTCTGCAGACTCGATGACGAGGTTGTGTATTGGAACACCAGCCGCTTGTCCGGATACACGTAGCGGTGCGCCTTCTGCGCCATCAGCGCACCCTCGTGGAAGCCGGAGAGAATGAGCTTGAGCTTGCCCGGATAGGTGTTGATGTCGCCGATCGCGAAGATGCCTGACACGTTGGTCTCGAACGCCGCGGTGTCGACCGGCACCAGATTGTTCTCCAGCGCGACGCCCCAGTTCGCGACCGGGCCGAGCTTCATGGTGAGTCCGAAGAACGGCAGCATCGTATCGCAGGCGATCGTCGAGACCGCATTGTCGTTGCCCTTGAGCGCCGCGCCCGAGAGCTGGCCGTTGGCGCCTTCGAGCCCCGTGACCTGTCCGATCTTCAGATCCATCCTGCCGTCGGCAACGAGCGCACGCATCTGCTCGACGCTGTGCGGCGCCGCGCGGAAATCGTCGCGCCGGTGCAGCAGCGTGATGCGCTTGGCGATCGGATGCAGATTGAGCGTCCAGTCGAGCGCGGAGTCGCCGCCGCCGACGATCAGGATGTTCTTGTCTCGGAATTGCTCCATCTTGCGCACGGCATAAAACACCGACGTGCCTTCATAGGCCTCGATGCCCGGCACCGGCGGGCGCTTCGGCTGGAACGAGCCGCCGCCGGCCGAGATCACGACGACCTTGCACTCGAACTCCTTGCCGGCATCGGTCTTCACGCGGAACAAGGGATCGCCGATCTTCTCGATGCTCTCCACCATCTCGTTGAGATGGAAGGTCGGATTGAACGGCTTGATCTGCTCCAGCAGCTGTTCGGTGAGGCCCTGACCGGTGACGAAGGGAATTCCGGGAATGTCGTAGATCGGCTTCTCGGGATAGAGCTCGGCACACTGCCCGCCGATCTTGTCGAGGATGTCGACCAGATGCACCTTCATGTCGAGCAGGCCCAGTTCGAACACGGCGAACAGTCCGCAGGGGCCCGCGCCAATAATCAGCACATCGGTCTTGATCGCTTCGCTCATGTCCGCTTCTTTTCAGTTGAAATCGACTGGACGGCTTTTTCGCCTGTCCAGCCAAGTGGGCCGGATCGCGACATGCATAATAGGGACAGCGGCTGGCGCGGCAACCCCTTGCCGAGCCTGCGCAAGTCGGCTGTATGGGCGGGAAACCGACGGAGATCCCCCTCGTGAATGCCCCTGTCCGTGCTGACGATGCGCCGCGCCTGGAAGACTTTCCCTATCGCCTGTCCGACAATGTGCGCTTTGCCGATCTCGACCCCAACGGGCACGTCAACAACGCCGTCTATGCGAGCTATTTTGAAACCGGCCGCGTCACGCTGGTAAAGGACCGCAGCATGGGGCTGATGCCGGCGGGGCTCGGCTGGATCATGGTGCGCCTCGACATCCATTTCCGCGCCGAGCTGCACTGGCCGGGTCAGATCGAGCTCGGGCTCGGGCTCGTCAAGTTTGGACGCACATCGACCACTTCGACCAGGTGGTGTTTTCGGAAGGCAGATGCGTGGCGTCGGCGAAGGCGGTCACGGTGATGATCGATGAGGCCACGCGCAGGCCGACGCCGCTGCCGGCGGAGGTCAAGCAGAACTTCCGCCGCTGGGTCCGTCGCGGAGTGAATCCGGACGGCGAATAGAGACGGCAGAGCGTTTTCAAGCGAAGTGGATACCGGTTCGCGTGAAGAAAACGCGTCAAAACAAAAATCTAGAGCCTCGTTCCGATTCAATCGGAACGAAAGGCTCTAGGCCTGTCGCTCCGGCGTCGACACGACCAGTCCGTCGAGATCGTCGGTCACCTTGATCTGGCAGGACAGCCGCGAATTCGGACGCACGTCGAAGCCGAAATCCAGCATGTCCTCTTCCATCGGCGACGGCGCACCGACCTTCTCGCGCCAGGCTTCATCGACATAGACATGGCAGGTCGCACAGGCGCAGGCGCCGCCGCATTCGGCTTCAATGCCGGGAATGGCGTTGCGGATCGCGCCTTCCATCACCGTCGCGCCGTTCTCGATGTCAACTGTGCGTTTCTCGCCGGAATGGTCGATAAAGTGGATTTTGGCCATGATTGCTCGTGCTGCCGGAATGCGCCGGACGATGGATGGAAAGGTCCCGGGCAGTCGTATAACGGGTCGATCCGCACAGCGCTAGCGCGGAGACCGAAAACCTGCCCGCCGGTTGGGACGCCGCCCAAGCTGTCGCAGCGGGCCGCCGAGACGCCGGACGCCTAGGCGCGGCCCAGGATCAGCTCGATCGCCGTGCGCGCCTCGGCAATCGCGGCGCCGAGCGCGGCAAGCGGCTGGGCCGCATCGGAACCGCCGGACAGCGCGGTCTCCAGCTGGGCAGCAGCCTCGGCGACGCCGAAGGCGCCGATCGCCCGCGCCGATCCTTTCAGGGTGTGGGCATGGGTCGCCGCCTCGGGCGGCAAGGCGGCCAGTTCACCGAGGATCCGGGCCGACTGGGTCGAGAACATGGCCAGCACTTCCCGCTCGAGGCCCGGATCGCCCAGCGTCATGCGCTGAAGATGATCGACGTCGATCGGCCCGGCGCCGGGCGCCAGCGGCGGCGATTGCGTCCATTCGACCCGTTCGAGGTGAAGCGGCATGGCCTGTCCCTGTCGTCTCCGCCGGCCCTCGCCGGCGGATCGTTGCCCCAGCCAATCACGAAACTGGTTAACGGATTGTTGTTGGGATGATCGGCAAAACCGCCCGATTCTGGACAATTTCTGGACACAATCGACGCTCTGCAGCGGGAATTTCGAGTGCCCATAAGGCCTTATGGCGCAAAGCTGTTAACGATGATTAAGAAAGTATTAATCGCAAGCATTTCATTCGCATCGCTCTCCCAATAGGATGTTTGCGGATGTAGCGGACAAGCCGCCGAGGGGGCCGGCTTGCGCTCCGCTTGTGGGCACCGGCTTCGAGCTTGCGTGGGGACGATCGCAGGCTCGCCGACGCGTAAAATAGTGAGAGGGCTCAGACTGAACATGGCGAACACTCCCAAGAAGGTCAAAGACCCCACCGAAGTCGCGCTTTCTGCCATCCAGGAAGCCCTCAACATCAGCGAACAGGGCGCGGAGAATCGCAGCCCCCTCAACGAAGGCGCCGCGCCGCCGAACCTGCCGCCCGCTGCCGATTTTTCAGCCACATCGTTCGAGTCGCGTCCGAGTAATTCCGATCGTTCGGCGTTCGAGCCGATCGAAGAACCGCGCGCGCCGCGCCGCGCCGCCAATGATGATCGCGAAACCATCGGCCAGATGCTGCAGACGCTGCAGGGAGGACGCGCGCGCAACGCCTTCACGCTGTTCTTTGTCTGCTCCGGCGCCTGGCTGCTGGGCGGCGTCATCCTCACCATCGCGTTCTGGCCGGCCCTGCAGGCCTCGATGGCTCAGGGCACCGGCGTCCTGGTGCTCGCCGGCCTTGCCGCGCTGTTCGCCGTACCGATCCTGCTGTTCTACTATCTCGCCAGCCTCGCCGCGCACGGTCAGCGCATGCAGATGATCGCGCAATCGATGGCGCAGGTCGCCATGCGATTCTCCGAGCCGGAAAACGCCGCCGCCGATTCCATGGTGACGGTCGGCCAGGCGATCCGCCGCGAGGTCGCGGCGATGGGCGACGGCGTCGAGCGCGCGATCGCGCGCGCCGGCGAACTCGAGACCCTCGTCGCCAACGAGGTCGCGGCACTGGAACGCGCGTATTCCGACAACGAGGTGCGCATCCGCGCGCTGCTGCAGGACATCGCCCACCAGCGCGACAACCTGGTCGGCCAGGCCGAGCAGGTGCGCAGCGCGATCTCCGGCGTGCAGATCGACCTGCGCCACGACATCGCGCTGATCTCGGACGCGATCGCCTCGCGCGTCGACGAGGTCGCCAAGAGCATCACCGGCGCGCTGGAAGAGCGCGGCCAGCACATCACGACCGCGCTGAGCCATGCCGGCGACAACATGATCCTCGCGCTCGGCGAGCGCGGCGGCGACCTGCTCGACCGTCTGGAGGAAGCCAGCGCCGAGACCACGCGCGCGGTGATGGACGCCTCAGAACGGCTGACCACCAGCCTCAACTTCAAGACCGGCCACGTCCATGACGAGTTCGTCGATCTGGCCGATCGCGTCCACCAGTTGCTCAACGAGCGCATCGACCGCATCACCGGCGAGTTCGAGCAGCGTTCGTCTGTCATCGTCGACGGCATCTCCGATCGCACCGAAGAGGTCCACGACTCCCTGAAGAACTCTGCGGACTCGCTGCTGCTCGAGCTCGAGCTGCGCAGCAACGACCTCGTCAGCAAGATCGACGATGCCGGCAACCGCCTCGCCGGCCAGATCCTGACGTCGGGCGACAAGGCAAGCGAGGCGCTCGACGTCACCGTCAATTCGCTGGTCGCCAAGGTGGTGGGCCAAACCGAGACCGCGCACGACTCGCTGTCGCTGCAGATGAGCGCGTTCGACGACCTGGTGAGGAACCATGGCAGCGAGCTCGCCGAGAAATTCGCCCGCGACTCCGGCACGCTCGGCGCGCTGATCACCCGCCACATCTCGGAATTCGACCGCACGGTGAAGACCTTCGGCGGCGACATCGTCGAGCGCATGGGCCAGCGGACCCAGGACATCGCCGACAGCCTGAAGACCTATGTCGACACCTTCGACCACCGTGTCACCAGCAACAGCGGCGAGATCACCGCCTCGCTCGACCAGCGCCTGCTGCAGTTCGAGACCACGCTCGGCAGCCGCGTCACCAATCTCGACGCCTCGCTGACCGACAAGCTGTCGTCGTTCGACAGTTCGCTCGCCAGCAAGATCGGCTCGTTCGACGGCCGTCTGCAATCGCTCGATGACGCGATCGACCGCCGCATGAAGTCCCTCGAGGTCACCTTCGAGAGCCGCGCCAAGTCGGTCACCGAGACCATCGACGGCCATCTCGGCACGCTCGCGACCCAGCTGACCGACGGCGCCTCCCAGGCGATCCAGTCGATCGACTCGCGGCTTGGCCTGCTCACCACCACCCTGACCGAAGGCACCGTGCAGGCGATCGCCGCGGTCGACCATCGCATCAACGGCGTCACCGAGACCATCGACGGCCACAGCGTCCGCCTGGTCGACACCCTCAACGGCCACAGCACCCGCCTCGCCGACACCATCAATGGTCACAGCGCGAACCTGACCGACACCATTTCGGCGCGCTTCGCCGACATCCAGCAGGGCATCGAGAGCCGCGTCGGCGTCATCGCCAGCGACATCGACACCCGCGTCGCGCAATTCGAGGACCTGCTGGGCTCGCGCGTCGAGGCCGTCGCCGGCCGCATCGAGAGCAGCGGCCGCCAGGCGAGCGAGGACCTGATGTCCCGCGCCGAGCTGTTGTCGTCGAGCATCAAGTCCCATGTCGAGGACGCCGAGCGTTCGCTGACCAACCTCGTGGTCAACACCAGCGAAACCATCCAGACCGGCGCGCGCACGGCGCAGCAGGCGCTGCTCACCGTGTCCGCGGACGTCGGCAACCAGCTCAAGCTGAGCTCGGCCGAGGTTGAGAGCGTGCTGACCGCCGTCGGCACCAGCGCCGCCAACTCGATCCTCACCAGTGCCCGCGACGCCCAGGTGTCGCTGGTCTCGGCCTCCGGCGACGTTGCCTCGCAGATCAAGGCACTGTCCGAGGATGTCGAACGCACGCTGCAGGCGGCCGGCAGCGCCACCGCAGCCTCCGTGCTGTCGGGCGCCCGTGACGCGCAGACCACGCTGGTCAGCGCCTCTGTCGAAGCCGCAAGCCAGGTCAAGTCGCTCGCCAGCGATGTCGAGCAGTCGCTGTCGATGGCCGGCTCTGCCGCCGCCGAGGCGATCATGACCGGTGCGCGCGAGGCCCAGACCACGCTGATCTCGACGTCGACCGACGTCACCGGCCAGGTCAAGTCGCTCGCCAGCGACGTCGAGCGTTCGCTGTCGATGGCCGGCTCCGCCACCGCGGAAGCCGTCGTCACCTCCGCTCGCGAAGCTCAGAGCACGCTTGCCGGTGCTTCCACCGAAGCCGCCAACCTGGTCCGCACGCTCGCGGCCGACGTGCAGCACTCGCTCTCGACCGCCGGCTCTGCCGCCGCCGAGGCAATCATGACCGGCGCCCGCGAGGCCCAGACCACGCTGATCTCGACGTCGACCGACGTCACCGGCCAGGTCAAGTCGCTCGCCAGCGACGTCGAGCGCTCGCTCTCGATGGCCGGCACCGCAACCGCGGAAGCCGTCGTCGCCTCCGCCCGCGAGGCCCAGAGCACGCTGGCAGGCGCGTCGACCGAAGCCACCAACCTGGTCCGCACGCTGTCGGCCGACATCGAGCGCTCGCTGTCGATGGCGGGCTCCGCCACCGCGGAAGCCGTCGTCGCCTCCGCTCGCGAGGCCCAGAGCACGCTGGCAGCCGCATCCACGGAGGCCGCCGATCTGGTCCGCTCGCTGGCGGCCGATATGGAGCGTTCGCTGTCGATGGCCGGCTCCGCCACCGCGGAATCGATCACGTCAGGCGCGCGTGAGGCCCAGAGCACCCTGGTCAACGCGTCGACCGAGGCCGCGACCAAGGTGTCGGCGCTTGCCGCCGACATCCAGCGTGCACTGTCGATGGCCGGCTCCGGCACCGTCGAGATGCTGACGGCCGGCGCCCGCGAGGCGCAGAACACCCTCGTCACCGCGTCGACGGAAGCAGCCAACCATGTCAAGTCGCTGGCCGTCGATGTCGAGCGCACCCTGGCCTCGGTCGGCACCAACACCGCGCAGGCGATCCTCGGCAGCGCCCGCGATGCCCAGAGCTCGTTCGTGGCGACCTCCAGCGAGGCCGCAAGCCAGATCCGCGAGATCTCCGCCGAGATCGAGCGGTCACTGACCACGGCCAGCGCGGAGACTGCGCAGACCATCCTGGGCAGCGCCCGCGAGGCCCAGAGCTCGTTTGCGGCGACCTCCGCCGATGCCGCCGCCCAGATCCGCACGCTCTCGACCGATATCGAGCGCGCGCTGGGTGCGGTCACGGCCAAGACCACCGACAACATCCAGACCTCGGCGCAGAACGCGCAGGCCGCGCTGATCACCATGTCCAACGAGGTCTCGACCAAGGTCAAGACGACCTCCGCCGACATCGAACGTTCGGTGCTGTCGGCCTCCAGCGCCTTCGGCTCGGCGATGACCGGCAAGACCGACGAGATCGTCACCTATGTGCAGCAGCAGACCGAGCGTCTGTCGCAGATGGTCGACGGCCGCCGCGGCTCGCTGGTCGAGGCGCTGACCTCCAAGACCACGCAGCTGTCGAGCGACATGGATCGCGCCACCGCGGATGCGCTGAAGGCGATCGAAACCCGCGGCCTCGCCTTCTCGCAGTCGATGTCGGCCCACGGCAGCGATGTCGCGCGCAACATCACCTCGGCCGGCGATCAGGCGACCGGCGCGGTGGCGAAGTCGCTCAAGGAGCTCGAGCAGGCTTCGCGCGCGGCGATCGACCAGTCGCGCCAGGTCTCGATCTCGGCCGTCACGGAGATGCAGGAGACCAGCAAGATCCTGCGCACCGATACGGTCGCGCTGTTCGAGCGGCTGCGCGAAGGCAACATCCTCTTGCAGGAAGTGTTGACCGGCGCCCACGACAACCTCAACTCGCTGGAGCGCGCTCTGGTGACCCGCGTGGCCGACTTCGTGTCCGCCATGAACGACGTCACCTCGCGCAACGGCGTGGCAACCCAGACGCTGGAAGACCAACTGACGGTGTTCAACAGCAAGACCGGCAAGGCGCTGGAAGATCTCGGCGCGCTGTCGAGCCAGTTCGAGACCCATGGCAAGGCGCTGATCGATGCGGCTGCCGTGGTCGAGCAGGCCAACCGCTCGACGACGGCCTCCGTCAGCGAGCGCAAGTCCGCGCTGGAAGCGCTGGTCACGACCATCGACCTTCGCACCACCGATCTCGACCAGCGGCTGTCGCGCTTCACCGGGCTGCTCGATGAATCGCTCGGAGCGGCCGAGGAACGCGCCCGCGACATCGCCCGCGTGGTGGCGGAGACCGCAGGCGCCGGTTCGGCTGCGATCAGCAGGCAGTTCGAGGCGGTGCGCCAGGCGGCCGAGAACGAGCGTCAGCAGACCGTCGACGCCATGAACGACCTCTACCAGCAGAGCAATGCCGAGACCGATGCGATGTTCAAGGAATCGACGGAGAAGTTCTCCGCGATGGTCACGGCGATGAAGCAGATGGCGAGCGAGATGCAGAGCGAGCTCGAGGCCACCCGCAACGAGCTTCGCCGCGGCGTGCTCGAGATGCCGCAGGAGGCCGCCGAGAACACCGCGCAGATGCGCAAGGTGATCGTCGATCAGATCGAGGCGCTGGCCGAGCTGAACCGCATCGTCGCTCATCACGGCCGCGGACTCGACGTGGTCTCGACCAACCGCGCCAGCGTTCGCCACGAGGAGCCGGTGGTGGCTGCCGCCGGCGGCCGCGGCGATGTGCGCATGCGGGACAACGGCAACAGCGCCTCGACGCTGCCGCCGCCGGATCTCGGCATGGCGAGCTCGCGCCGCACCGAGGCCCCGCCGGTCAGCCCGGCAGGCTCCAACAACAACGGCGACGGCTGGCTGTCCGACCTGCTCAACCGCAGCGACGCACCGCCGCCTGCCCCGCAGAGCCGCGACGCCCAGCAGCGCCCGCGTCCGCAGCAGCAGCCGGTCAATCCGCTGGAGTCGCTGTCGCTCGACATCGGCCGGCTGATGGACCGCACGCTTGCGGCCGAGATGTGGGATCGCTACCAGCGCGGCGAGAACAAGGCGTTCTCCAAGCGCCTCTACACGCCGGCCGGCCAGAAGGCTTTCGATGAGGTGGCCCGCAAGTACCGCTCCGACCGCGGCTTCAAGCAGACGGTCGACCGCTACATCGCGGAGTTCGAGCGCCTGCTCGACGAAGTCGCCCGCGACGGCCGCGGCCAGCAGGAGCTGAGCAGCCACCTGACCTCGGAGACCGGGCTGGTCTACACCCTGCTCGCGCACGCCGCGGGACGGCTGGGGTAAGCCGGCAAAGTAAGCGTGTAGCGAATGGAAACGGAGGCCTCATGGCCTCCGTTTTGTTTTGGGTGGGATTGGAAAATTCGCGTCGACGAAGACTCGACAGGGTCATTCCGGGGCGATGCGAAGCACCGAGCCCGGAATCTCGAGATTCCGGGTTCGGTCCTACGGACCACCCCGGAATGACTGTGCGACCAGAGGGCAGCGAACCTGTTCGCCATTCGCCCTTTATTGCCGCCGCCGCGGCCCGGGCGCGGTCGCCGGAGCCGGCGCGGGCTCTGGTGCGGCGTTGTTGCTGCCGCCGAAGATCACCCGGCTCGGGTTGCGGTCGAAATTGTTCACGGCGCGGCTGATGTCGGACAGCGTCCTGCGGCCGTCGTTGATCAGGAGATTGGAGCGCTTGTCGAGATCCTCGGCGAGTTCGCGGATCGACTTCACCATCAGGTTCAGCTCGCTGCCATTGTTGCCGCCTGCGATCGCATTGAGGCCAAGCATCAGGCTGTCGGCCTTGCCCATCACGCCGTCGACCTTGAGCATGACGTTGTCGATCTTCTCGGAATTGCGCGCTAAGGCCTGGGTGAAGACCTCGAGATTCTTCAGCGAATTCTTCACCGACTGCTGATTGTCGGCGACGATGCGGTTGACGTTTTGCAGGGTGGCGCGGATCGCCTCGGTGACGTCCTGCAGCGCATTCGGGTCGGCGGTCAGAACCGGGATGCCATCCTCGTCCAGCGGCACCGGCGGGGCGGCCTCCTCGCCGCCCTTGAGCGAAATCGCGGCGACGCCGGTGAGACCCTGGAACTCGAGACCGACCAGGGTGTCCTTGCGGAGCGGTGCGTTGTTCTCGATCATCGCCAGCGCAACCACGCGTCGCGGGTTGTCGAGCTTCACCGAGACCACTTCCCCTATCCGAATACCGTTAAAATTGACATTGCCGCCGTTGCGCAGGCCTGACGCCGGACCTTCGAAGATCACCCGCAGGGGGCTGCGCTGCTTGGTCGTGTGCAGGCTCTGGAACCACAGCACGAAACCGAACGCGGCGGCGATCACCGCCAGCGTGAAAGCCCCGATCAAGACGTAGTTCGCCCGCGTTTCCATCAATTGCTCGCGTTAATCACTCTCGGGCCCGCGCGCAGCCAGCTGTGCTCGAGCCCATCGAATTCCCTGTTGGCGCATGATCTCGTCCGAAAATCGGCTCCAGGTTTCGGGATCATGGGCTAGGCCACAACGGCACGGGCGCGCTTGCCGTTGAAATATTGCTGCAGCCATGGATGCTGCGACGCCTTCATGTCGGCGATCGATCCTGCAGCAATGATCTTACCGTTCCCTAAAACGGCGATACGGTCGCACGCGGTGTAAAGACTGTCGAGATCGTGGGTTACCATGAAAACGGTCAGCCCCAAAGTGCGCTGCAGGGTGCGCACCAGCTCGTCAAACTCGCCGGCGCCGATCGGATCGAGACCCGAGGTCGGCTCGTCGAGAAACACGAGCTCGGGATCGAGCGCGAGTGCGCGCGCCAGCGCGACGCGCTTGATCATGCCGCCCGACAATTCCGACGGATAACGATCGGCGACTTCCGGCTTCAGCCCGACCATCACGAGTTTTGCCACCATGATCTCGTCGAGCAGCCGCTGCGAGACGCGCAGATATTCGCGCGCCGGAAACTGGATGTTCTGGCGCACCGTGAGCGAGGAGAACAGCGCGCCCTGCTGGAACAGGATGCCCCAGCGGCGCTCGACGGCACGGCGCTGCGAGGTGCTCGCGGCGTCGAGATCGACGCCGAACACTTCGATGCGGCCGGCGACCTTCGGCACGAGCCCGATGATGGTGCGCGTCAGCACCGACTTGCCGGCGCCCGAGGGCCCGACGAAGCCGAGGATCTCGCCGCGCCTGACGTCGAGGTTGAGGCCGTCGAGCACCCGCGTGTTGCCGAATTGAACGGTGATGTCGCGGACCCGGATGATGGCGTCGTTGTCCTCTTCCGCCATGATCACATCCCGATCGAGGCGAAGAAGATCGCGAACACGCCGTCCATCACGATCACGAAGAAGATTCCTTTCACCACCGATGCGGTGGTGTGCTGTCCGAGCGACTCCGCCGAACCCTGTACCGCCAGGCCTTCGACGCAGGCGACGATACCGATCACCGCCGCCATGACCGGCGCCTTGACCATGCCGACGATGAAATGGTCGATCGATATGGCATCACGAAGGCGGAGCAGGAAGGCCTCCGGATCGACGCCGCCATAGAGCCAGGCCACCAGGCCGCCGCCATAGAGCGCGGCCATCGCGCCGAGGAAGGCCAGGATCGGCAGCGCCAGCACCAGCGCCAGCATGCGCGGCAGGATCAGGACCTCGATCGGATCGAAGCCCATGGTGCGCAGCGCGTCGATCTCCTCGCGCATCTTCATCGAGCCGAGCTCGGCGGTATAGGCCGAGCCGGAGCGGCCCGCGACCATGATCGCGACCAGCAGCACGCCGATCTCGCGCAGCACCAAGACGCCCAGCATGTCGACCACGAAGATGTCGGCGCCGAACCTGCGGAAATGGAAGATGCCCTGCTGCGAGATGATGCAGCCGATCAGGAAGGTGATCAGCACCACGATCGGCACCGCGCGCCAGCATACCTGCTCGAGGTGATGCACCGTCGAGGTCAGGCGGAAGCTGCGCGGATGGATCAGCACCTTCCCGGCGGCCGCCAGCACCGCGCCGAGCATGTCGACGAGGCTGATGATGGTGCCGCCGATCCCGGCCACGGTGCGCCCGATCTGCTCGAGCATGCCTGAGATCGACAGCCGGTCGCTGACGACCCCGGGCACGGGGCCGACGCGGCGGACCTCGTCGACCAGGCTGGAATAATTGGCCGACAGGCCCGCGATCTCGGCTTCGGCGGTGGCGTCGCTGAGGCTGCGGCGCAGCCGCTCGATCAGCCAGGCGCCGAAGGTGTCGAGGTTCGCGACCTGCGACACGTCGATGAAGATGTGCGGCCGGCTGCCGCGCAGCTTCTCCGCGTCGGAGACGATCCGCTCGAGCGCAGGAGCAAAGCGGGCCGTCCAGTCGCCCGCCGCGCACAACGCCAGTCCTTCGCCTTGGGCTATCCGCTCCAGTGTCGGGTCGCCGCTCACCTTTTGCCTACCCCTCAAGCCGGCTGGCTGCCGCTAACGCTGATCTCCGGCGCTGCCGGATCGGCTTGTCGAATCTGCCGCTAACCAGCCATAGTTGGCTGCGCGTCGCAAGCTACGGTTCAGGAAATAGTAGACTTTAAAATGACTTCCACCCCATCCGGAGCGATTTCCCTGACCGGTCGGATCGAGCGCTGGCCGATCGCGGGGACCTTCACGATCAGCCGCGGCACCAAGACCGAGGCCGTCGTCGTGGTGGCCGAGTTGAGCCAGGGCGGCCTCACCGGCCGCGGCGAATGCGTACCCTACCCGCGCTATGGCGAAACGCCCGAGGCGACGCTGCAGGCGATCCAGGCCCTGCAGGCGCCGCTCGCCAATGGCATGGACCGCGTCGCCTTGCAGGCCAGGATGGCTGCCGGCGCCGCCCGCAATGCGCTGGATTGCGCACTGGCGGACCTGGAGGCCAAACGCGCCGGTAGGCGGATCTGGAACCTGCTCGGCCGGCCCGCACCGGAACCGCGCACCACCGCCTATACGATCTCGCTCGGGACGCCAGAGGCGATGGCGGAGGCCTCCGCCAAGGCCGCGCATCGTCAGTTGCTCAAGATCAAGCTCGGCGGCGACGGCGACGGCGCGCGGATCGCCGCCGTGCGCAAGGCGGCGCCTCGATCCGAGCTGATCGTCGACGCCAACGAGGCCTGGACGGAGGACAACCTCGCCGCCAATCTCGCTGCCTGCGCCGATGCCGGCGTCACCCTGATCGAGCAGCCGCTGCCGGCGGGCAAGGACGAGGCGCTGGCGCGGATCAGGCGGCCGGTTGCGGTCTGCGCCGACGAGAGCGTACACGACCGCGGCTCGCTTGCCGGCCTGCGCGGCCGCTATGACGCCGTCAACATCAAGCTCGACAAGACCGGCGGATTGACCGAAGCGCTGGCGATGGCGGATGCCGCCCGCGCGCTCGGCTTCGAGATCATGATCGGCTGCATGGTCGCGACCTCGCTCGCGATGGCGCCGGCGATGCTGATCGCGCAAGCCGCGCGCTTCGTCGATCTCGACGGCCCGTTGCTGCTGGCGAAGGATCGCGACCACGGCCTGCGCTACGAGGGCAGCCTGGTCTATCCGCCCGACGCCGCACTCTGGGGCTAATCGGTGAGACGCTTGCGCGCCAGCCACATCACGAGCCCGCCCGTGGCCGCCATCGCGGCCATCATGTCGTAGACGCCGAGCCCGAAGCGCGCATAGACCATGCCGCTGACGATCGCCGTGGTGCTCGCGACAATGCCGCCGCAGGCGGTGAGATAGCCCTGCGCGCGCGCCATCACGTGAACCGGCACGTGATGCACCATCAGGCCCATGATGCCGACCTGGGTCAGGCCGAAGCTCAGTCCATGTCCGAGCTGCACAACTGCAAGCACCGCAAGCGGCGGGTCCTGCGCGGTGATCGCCCAGCGCGCCGCGGCACTGGCGGCCGCGATCATCACCAGCACAGCCGACGGCAGCGTGAAGCGCGGCGAGGCCGCAAACAGCACGATCTCGGCGATCACGCCGAGCACCCAGAGGCAAGCGATCGTCAGGCCGCTGAAGCCGGCCTGCTGCCAGGCAATCGATGCGAAGATATAATAGGCGCCGTGGCTGCCCTGGATCAGCGCCGAGGAGACGATGATAGCGAGGAAGGTGGGATTGCGCAGCAGTTTTGGCGCGCCGGCCGCAGGTGTGGCGGCTGCCACCGGGCGGCCCAGCGGCCGCAGCGTCAACCCGACCAGCGCGCCGAGCACCGTCACGGCCGTGATGATCCAGATCAGGTCGACCTCCGCGACATAGCGGAGCAGGAAGCCGCTCAGCAGCGCGCTGACCGCGAAGGCGGCCGAGCCCCAGAGCCGCAGCGGTCCGTAGCTGAGGCCGAATTGCCTGACGCCGCGCAGCGCATAGGCGTCTGTGAGCGGCACCATTGGCGTCCAGACGCAGCAGGTCAGCGCATAGATCGCCAGCAGCACGAACGGCTGGTGCTGGGTGCCGATCACGGAAAAACCGAACGCCGTAGCGAATCCGGTGGCGATGATCGCCCCGCGCAGCATCTGGCGCCGCTCCGCCGCCGCAGTGACCAGCGGCAGCACGGTGAAGCGCGTCACCGGCGGCACCGCGGTGATGATGCCGATCCAGGTGGCGTCGATGCCGACCGCCTTCAGCCACACCGTGAAAAACGGCAGGTGAACCCCGGTCATGCCGAACAGCGTGGCATAGAATGCCGCAAGGCTGCGCGCGAATCGCCGCGATGCAACCTTTGCTGCAATGGGGATTTGTGATTCGGAAGACATCAATTCAATTGCGATTCGCGCGATATCGTGGTGATCGTTAGCGTAACGCGCAGTGATTTGCGCGGAGAGATCGTGATGGCCGAAGAAGCATTCGCCCTGTCGCCGATATCCGCCCGCGCGGCCCTGCCGAGCGAGGAGGACTATGCCGCGATCAGCGCGGCCTTCATGGAGACCTCGCGGGGCCGCTGGTTCCTCGGCGAATACGCCAAGCGCAACCGCAATGCCGATACCCGCATGGTGCTCGATGCCGTGGCGCGGATCGAGGAAAGCCTCAGCGCACAGCGGCAAGCCGCCGCGGCGGCGATCAGGGACGAGCAACAGGCGCAGGCGCTGGCCGCCCTGCGCGGCGCAATCGAAGCTACCCAGGCCTCAGCCATCGCCGCGCTCGAGGGCATCAGCTTCGAGCAGAGCCTCGCGCCGGTGCGCAAGGGCGTGCGGGTGATCAGGGAGATCTCCTGGCGGCTGCGCGAGATCGGCAATGACGGCCGGATCTGCGACATCATCGATTCGCAGGTCAGCGCGATCGAGGCCGGTGCTGCCGAGGTCTCGATCGACGATGCCAAGGCTGTGCTGGATGCCGCCTTCGCGGTGCTGGCGCGCCGGCTCAGCGAATTCGATCCGGACAAGCAGGCGGCGCCCGCGGCAGAACCTGATGTGGCCGAAGCACCGGTGGCGGAGGCGCCTGTCACGGAACCGCCCGCCTCTGCTCCCTCGCCGCAACCAGTGGCGGAAAGCGCTGCGCCCGACGCGACTGTCGCGGCCACACCGCCGGGGCCGCCTCAGGAAGCCGCTGCGACGCCGCCCGCCGAAGCTGCGATGCCTGCAGCTACGCCGAGCATTGATGTTGCCGCGGCCGTGATGCCGCAGCCGAGCGAAGCCTGGCTCAAGGCTGAAGCCGCGTTGGCCGAAGCCGAGGCCGCGGAACTCGCCCGCGTCACCGACGAGACGGCGGCCGACGCCCATGACGAGGCGGTGCTCGACCTGATCGCGATGGAGATGGGCGCGCCCGATCCGATCGACGAAGAGGCGATCGCGGAGGAAATGCGCGCCGCCGAGGAGATGCGCGTCGCTGAGGCAATGGCGGCCGAGCCCGAAATGGTTGCGCCGGCCATTCAGCCCGAGCCCGCACCGGCGCCCGCACCGAAGGTCGAGGTCAGAGCCAAAGTCAAGATCGAGCCGCTGGCCGCAGCGCCGATTGCCGAGACACCGGTAATGTCGCCGCCTCTCCCGCCCGCCGTTGAGCCGGCCTCTGCGCCCGCAGCAGAGATCTCACTCGGTTCGACCATCATCGCCAGCGGCCTTCTGAAAAGGCCGACTGTTGCGGCCAACGACCCGCTCGCGCCAATCCGTCGCATGAGCCAGGCCGAGAAGATCGCGTTCTTCTCGTAGCCTCGACTGTTCATATCCTGTCATTGCCGGGCTTGACCCGCACGACGACTGGCGCGAAGCATTCATGTCCCATGGACCGCACGCGCAACGTGAGCCAGCTCATGTACCGCGGCAGCATCTGTGCCTAACCCGGTGTCAGGCAACCAGTTTCGCGAACAGGTCGGCGTCGACATTGCCGCCCGACAGCACGATGACGACGTTCTTGCCCTTGGCATCGATCCGCCCGGCGAGCAGCGCCGCGAGTCCGACCGCGCCGCCGGGCTCGACCACGAGCTTGAGCTCGCGATAGGCAAAGGCGACGGCGGCGCCGACCTCGTCGTCGGAGGCGCTGACGCCATTCGCGAGCAGCTTGCTGTTGATGGCGAAGGTCAGTTCGCCCGGCATCATCGCCATCAGCGCATCGCAGATGGTGCGCGGCGCAACCGCATGCGCCTCGCGATGGCCGACCTTGAGCGAAAGGGCATGATCGTCATAGCCCGCGGGCTCGGCGACGATCACCTGGGCCTGCGGATATTTCGCCTTCACCGCGGTCGCAACACCCGCGATCAATCCGCCGCCTGAAGCCGGTGCGACCACGATGTCGGGCGTCAGTCCGAGCGCAGCCATGTCCTCGGCGATTTCGCGGCCGGCGGTGCCCTGGCCCGCGATCACGAAGGGATCATCGTAGGGGCGCACCAAGGTCGCGCCACGCTTGCCGGCAATGCCGTTGGCGATCGCCTCGCGGTCGTCGCGATCGCGGTCGTAGAGCACGACTTCGGCGCCATAGGATTTGGTGCGCTCGCGCTTGGTGATCGGCGAGTCCGCAGGCATCACGATGGTCGCCTGCATGTTGAGGATCTTGGCGGCCGCAGCGACGCCCTGGGCGTGGTTGCCCGAGGAGAACGCGACGACGCCGCCGCTCCGCTTGTCCTGCGGGATCGAGGCGAGCTTGTTGAAGGCGCCGCGAAACTTGAACGATCCGGTCCGCTGCAGCATTTCGGGCTTGAGGAAGACCTGGCTGCCGACGCGTTCGTTGAGAACGGGGAAGGTCAGGAGTGGCGTGCGCACCGCGAACGGCGCGACCACCCTTGCGGCGGCATCGATGTCCGCGGCAGCGACGGGTGGATTGAGAACGGTGTCCGTCATTCGCGATTTGTATCGCGGCGCCAGGCTGGCGGGCAAGACGCTTTAGCGTGACCTGACTAGCGTGAGGTGGGCTGGGTCGCCGGCAGGGCCACAAAATGGTGCTCTTCGGCACCAAATTCGAACGCCTCCCCCTCGCCGTCCGGCGGCGCGGGGCGGACGTTCATGCAGCGATCGATGAACACCCGGGCCGACGCCTGCCAGGTGTGGAGCGCGGCAAAGTCGACGCAGGCCTGCCGCGGGATGCTGCGCGCCTCCAGGCAGGCATGGCGCAGATCCTCGTCGAGCACGCCGACCGGCGCCGCGCCGATCACGTCGCGGGGACCGGTGACCGGAAAAGCGGCAACCGGCAGGCCGCTCGCCAATGCTTCAAGCAGCACCAGACCAAACGTATCGGTACGGCTCGGGAAAACGAATACATCGGCCGCGGCGTAGATCTCAGCCAATTCTTCCCCATGGCGGGCGCCGAGGAACACAGCGTCCGGATATTTCCGCTCCAGCGCCGCCCGCGCCGGGCCGTCGCCGACCACGACCTTGGTTCCCGGCAGATCGAGATCGAGGAAGGCCTCGAGATTCTTCTCCACCGCCACCCGGCCGACGCTGAGATAGACCGGCTGCGGCAGGCAGAGATCGACGTCGCGCGGATGGAACAGTGAGGTATCGACGCCGCGCGACCACAGCACCACGTTGCGGAAGCCGCGTTGACGCAACTCGGCCGACAGCGCCGGGGTCGCCGCCATCACCGCCCGGCTCGGCCGGTGGAACCAACGCAATGCGTGCCACACCCAGGCTTCCGGGACAGGCGTCCGCGCCGAGACGTATTCGGGGAAGCGGGTATGGAAGCTCGTCGTGAACGGCAGGCCGCGCTTGCGGCAATAGCGGCGCACCGCAAGCCCGATCGGGCCCTCGGTCGCGATATGGATGCTGTCGGGCCTCGCCGCCTCGATCAGACTTGCGACCTTGGCCCGGTAGGGCAGCGCCAGCCGGAGATCGCGATAGCTCGGCATCGCGAAGGTGCGGAACTCGTCCGGCGTCAGGAGGCTCACCTCGACGCCGAGCGATTTCGCCGCCTGTGCCATCATGGTCAGCGTGCGGACAACCCCGTTGACCTGGGGATGCCACGCATCGGTCGCGACCAGGATATGCGTCATGCAGCGCGTGCCGTCACTCGCGGAACCGGCGCGATCCGGCGCACCGGGTCGGTCCAGGCGATGATCTCGAAATGGCCGTCCTCGTGCTCGGCGAGCGCGGTGCAGCTCTCCACCCAGTCGCCGCAATTCATGTAGCGGATGCCGTGCTCGTCATGAATCGTCGCGTAGTGGATGTGGCCGCAGATCACGCCGTCGCAGCCGTGACGCCGCGCCTCGCCGGCAAGCGTCGCTTCGAACGCGCCAATATAGTTCACCGCCTTCTTGACCTTCAGCTTGGCCCATTGCGACAGCGACCAGTACCGCACGCCGAACATCTTGCGGAAGAAGTTGACGAAGCGATTCATCTGGATCGCGAAGTCGTAGGCCTTGTCGCCGAGATGAGCGAGCCAGCGCGCGTTCTGCACCACGAGATCGAAAATGTCGCCGTGGATCACGAGGTAGCGCTTGCCGTCGGCGCCGGTGTGAACGGTGTTCTCCACCACGTCGATGCCGCCGAAATGCGTGCCGTAATATTTGCGCAGGAACTCGTCGTGGTTGCCCGGGACGTAGATCACCTTGGCGCCCTTGCGCGCCTTGCGCAGCATCTTCTGCACGAAATCATTATGGGTCTGCGGCCAGTACCAGTTCGACTTCAGCGCCCAGCCGTCGACGATATCACCAACGAGGTAGATCGTGTCGGCATCGTGAGAACGGAGGAAGTCGAGCAGGCGGTCGGCTTGCGAACCGCGGGCTCCGAGATGGACATCGGAGATAAACAAAGTGCGAAAGTGCCGCTCGGGACTTTCTTCACTCAAGGAGTCACTTCCCATGCCTGTGCACCTAACAGATTCCTGTGACAAGGCGATGACGATCCCCGCGACCCAAGGCCCCACAAACAGTTAACGAGAATCAGCAGTACGCCGCTTCTCTGCGGATAACAGCAGCGTGCGACAATCTGGCGACATCGGCGGTCCCGGCTGTGGGGAAGAGGCGTTGTGTTGCCTGCACAGCGCGATGGGACAGCGAAGTGATCGAATGCGTAGCCCGGATGGAGCGAAGCGCAATCCGGGGTCCTGCATCCGCGGATGAACTGGTCCCGGATTTCGCTGCGCTCCATCCGGGCTACAAGAGCGTCAGTAATATTTGTGAAAGTGATGCACCGGCCCATGGCCGTGGCCGACGGCGAAGCGATCGGCTTCGGCGATCGCCTGCGTGATCCAGGCCTTGGCGTTGCGCACGGAGGTCTCCATGCTCTCGCCCTTCGCGAGCCCTGCTGCGATTGCCGAGGACAGCGAGCAGCCGGTGCCATGCGTATTGGCGGTCGCAATCCGCGGCGCAGCCAGCGCGATGCTGTGCTCGGCGTCGATCAGATAGTCGATGCTCTCGGCGCCGTGCCCATGGCCGCCCTTGACCAGCACCGCGCGACATCCCATCGCCAGCAATCGCTTGCCTTGTCGCTCGACGTCGGCCTCGCTTGAGGCAACCGGCTCGTTCAAGAGCGCCGCCACTTCCGGCAGGTTCGGCGTGATCAGCGAGGCCAGCGGAAACAGCAGGACCTTCAGCGCATCGACCGCCTCGGCGGCAAGCAGCCGATCACCGGAGGTTGCGACCATCACCGGATCGAGCACGACATGGCGCGGCGCCCAGCGCCTCAGCCCATCGGCGATCGCAGCGATCGTGTCGGCCTGCGCCACCATGCCGATCTTGACCGCGCCGACCTCGAGGTCGGAGAACACCGCATCGATCTGGGCGGTGACGAATGACGCGGGCACCGGATGGATGCCGCTGACCCCCATGGTGTTCTGCGCGGTCAGCGCCGTGATCGCGGAGGCGCCATAGACCCCGAGCGCGGCAAAGCTCTTGAGGTCGGCCTGGATGCCCGCCCCGCCCGAGGAGTCCGAGCCGGCAATGGTGAGCGCGACCGGCGTCATCTTGCAGCACCGGCGGTTGATACGAATGAGACCATCACGAACAAGACCATGGCCTGTCCTAGCCCGGCCGCCGATCGGCAGCAAGTTCGCCTGACTTTACCGCAAGTTGGCCTCACCTTGCCCCCCTGCCTCGCCCCTTGCCTTGGCCGCCCGTTTTGGGCCTATAGTCGCGGAAATCCCCGGAGACGACTTTGATGGTTCCTTTCTTCGTCCAGATCAAATGCAAGCTCGGCCAGTCCTACACCGTCGCCAACGCACTGGCGGAGGCCGAGATTGCGTCCGAGATCTATTCCACCGCGGGCAACTACGACCTCCTGGTCAAGTTCTACGTCGACCACGACACCGACATCGGCCATTTCATCAACGAGAAGGTTCAGGTGATCCCGGGCATCCAGGACACCCTCACCATCATCACCTTCAAGGCGTTCGGCGCGAAGTAGGACGCGCCCGCGAGAGCATGATGAGATCAGGTCGAGCTTGAACGGTCGAAAGTTCACCTCTTCCTTGGGAGAGGTGAACCGAAACCGCGGCGAGCCGATTCAACCAAACCCATCCCGCTTTACAATTCCTTCTCCTTCTTGACCGGCTTCGGCGGTCCCTCGACCGGCGGCAGCGACTTGATGTACTCGGCAATCGCGTCGCGGTCAGACGACGACAGTCGCGAGGTGTTGCGGATCACGCGCACCATCGACCCACCGGCCGAGTCGCCGTCCGGCGTCTGGCCGCTCTCGAGGAAATAGGCGATATCCTTCACACTCCAGTCCGAGATCCCCCTCGGCGTGATGTTGGGCACCCAGCCTTCGCCCTCCGGATTCGGACCACCGGCGAAGCGCTGCGCGGTGACGATGCCGCCGAGGACATTGCGCGGGCTGTGGCACTCGGCGCAATGGCCGAAGCTGTTGACGAGATAGGCGCCGCGGTACCAATGCGCCGAGCGGCTTGCATCCGCGATGAACGGCTTGCCGTTCATGAACAGGAATTTCCAGACCCCGACATTGCGCCTGATGTTGAAGGGAAACGGCAAATCGTGGTCGCGCACCTTGCCGGCGACCGGCGGCAAGGTCTTCAGATAGGCGAACAGGTCGCGCACATCGCTGACCCTGGCGTGCTGATAGGACGGATACGGAAACGCCGGGAAATAGTGCGCGCCCGATGGCGAGGTGCCCTTCATGACCGCGGTGACGAAATCGGCCTCGCTCCAGCGGCCGATGCCGTCGTTCGGGTCGGACGAGATGTTCGGCGCATAGAAGGTGCCGAATGGCGAGGGGATCGCGAGCCCGCCGCCGAGCTTCGTGCGGTCGTCCTGCTTCGGCACGGCATGGCAGGAGGAACATCCCCCGGCATTGAACGTTGTGAGGCCGTTGGCCAGGTCAGGCTGATAGGCAGGCAGCGCGTCGGCGGCAACGGTCGCGGGGATCGTCAGCCACCAGAACACGCCGAAGCCGATTACGCCGGCCAGAATCGCCAGGAGGAAAATTCGTCGCAGCATTCACCGATCCGCCATTGGTCGCGTCAGTTCATGGACCAGTATGATGGCAACCAGTCGGACAAGCTCGCATCAAATTTGCCGCACCCACGATCATTTGGGGAATAAATCCGAAAAGCTGCTGTTTGAAGATTGCAACCATCCTGTGACGTCAAAGGGGAGAGAACCATGTCGAACAAGACCTTGCTTGCCACGCTGACGCTCGGCGCCGCCATCGCCTTCGCCGGTCCTGCCTTTGCCGAGAAGTTCACGGCGAAGCTGGATGGTAAGAGCGAAGTGCCGCCGAATACCAGCGCCGCCACCGGCACCGCCGACATCGACTACGATGCCGCCAGCAAGAAGCTGAGCTGGAAGCTGACCTATTCCGGCCTGTCGGGTCCGGCTACCGCCGCGCATTTCCACGGCCCCGCCGAGGCCGGCAAGAATTCCGGTGTCGCAGTCGCGATCCCGAACGCGACGTCGAGCCCGGTCGAAGGCAGCGCCACGCTGACCGACGCGCAGGCCGCCGATCTGCTCGCCGGCAAGTACTATGTCAACGTTCACACTGCGGCCAATCCGGGCGGCGAGATCCGCGGCCAGGTGACCAAATAACAAGTGACGAAGTAATCGTTCGCGACGCAACGCCAACAAGAAACGGCCGACACAAAAAAGGGCGGACGCCCTAAAGCGTCCGCCCTTTTCGTTGATGGAATGGCGATCAGCCCTTCTTGACGCGATAGGTCTCGTGGCAGCCGCCGCACTGCTTGCCGATCACGCCCAGCTCGGCCTTCAGCGTATCGACGTCCTTGATCTTGCCCTTGGCATCGGTGACGACCTTCGCGAAGCTCGCGGACTGCTGCGCGAAGCCCGCCTTGTCTTCCCAGATTTTCGGCGAAGGGGCGTAATCGCCTTCCAGCTTGACGCCTTTCATGCTCTCGGGGAACAGCGTCGGAAGCTGCTTGGCGGTATCCTCGAACTGGGCCAGCGCGGCATTGACGGTCGCTTGGTCGTAGGGCTTTTCGCCCTTGATGATCGCCGACAGCGCACCCGCATTCTTGCCATTGTCCTTCATCATGGCCTGGGTCTTCTTGACTTGATCCTGCTGTGCAACGACTGCACCGGCACCGAACGCCAGCACCGCAGCAACGACGACAATCCGCTTCATCGGCAAAACCCCTCAATTCCGCTCTGTCCCGGTCCGCGATCTGCGGCCGGCCTGGTTTGCAAAACACCGCAGGCGGAATCTTCATTCCGCCTGCGACAATTTATCAGAGATTATGGCGGCGCTGCGCCTCGCGGATCGCGATCCAGACCCGTTCCGGCGTGGCGGGCATGTCGATGTGGTCGATCTTGTACTCGCGATGCAGCCCCTCGACGATCGCGTTGACGACCGCCGGGCACGAGCCGATCGCGCCGGCCTCGCCCGCGCCCTTCACGCCCATTGGGTTGGTCGTGCAAGGCACGTTATGGGTCTCGAACACGAAGGACGGCCCGTCGGAGGCGCGCGGCAGCGCATAGTCCATGAAGGTGCCGGTGACGAGCTGACCATCGGTCGGGCTGTACACCGCCTGCTCCATCAGCGCCTGCCCGATGCCCTGCATCGCGCCGCCGTGAACCTGGCCCGCCAGCATCAGCGGATTGAGCGTGACGCCGAAATCGTCGACGATGACGTAGCTGACGATCTTGATGATGCCGGTTGAGGGGTCGATCTCGACCTCGGCGAGATGGGTGCCGTTCGGATAGGTGCCGTCGGCGCTGGCGAAGGTCGCGCTCGCATTCATCTTCGACGTATCGCCGCCGGGACGTTTGGCGAGATCGGCAAAGCTGATCGAGCGGTCGGTGCCGGCGATGCGGATGCGGCCGTCGGCGATTTCTAGGTCGCCGGCGCCGGCTTCCAGCGCATGCGCCGCAAGCTCCTTCAGCTTGTTGCCGAGATCATGCGTCGCCCGCTGCACGCTGACGCCGCCGGACGGAATCGATGCCGAGCCGCCGGTGCCGAGGCCGGTCGCGATCTTGTCGGTATCGCCCTGCAGCACATGGACGCGCTCGGGCGGCACGCCGAACTGCTCGGCGACGATCTGCGCATAGGCGGTCTGGTGGCCCTGTCCGCTCGACTGCGTGCCGATCAGGACCGAGATATCGCCATTGGGATCGAGCGCCACGTTGGCGGTCTCCTCGCCCATCGTGCCGCAGACCTCGACATAGCTTGCCATGCCGATGCCTCGCACCAGGCCGTCCTTCCTGGCGGCCTTGGCGCGCTTCGGAAATTCCTTCCAGTTGGCAATCTCCATCGCGCGCTTCATATGCGCGACGAAGTCGCCGGAGTCGTAGACCTTGCCGGTCGCGGTCGTGTAGGGCAGCGACTTCGGCGGAATGAAATTCTTCCGCCGGATGGCGTCCGGCGTCATGCCGAGCTTGCGCGCGGCGGCATCGACCAGGCGCTCGATGACATAGGCGGCCTCCGGGCGGCCGGCGCCGCGATAGGCATCGACCGGCACCGTGTTGGTGAACACGGTGCGGACCCGGCAGTGGAAGGCCTGGATGTCGTAGAGGCCCGGCAGCATGCCGGCGCCGCCATGCGGGATGTAAGGCGCGAAGGTCGAGAGATAGGCGCCCATGTCGCCCATCAGGTCGACATCCATGCCGAGGAATTTGCCGTCCTCGGCGAGCGCCATCTTCGCGGTGGTGAGATTGTCGCGGCCCTGCGCGTCGCCCATGAAATGGTCGGAGCGCTCGGCCGTCCATTTGATGCTCTTCTTGAGCTTGCGCGCGGCCACCGAGATCAGCGCATATTCGCGATAGGGAAACAGCTTGGTGCCGAAGCCGCCGCCGACATCCGGGCAGATCACCCGCATGTTCTCCTTCGGCATCTTCAGGACCATGTCGCAGAGGATCTCGCGCAGGCGGTGGCTGCCCTGGCTGCCGATCGTCAGCGTCAGATGATCCTTCTTGGCGTCGTATTCGGCGACCGCGGCGCGCGTCTCCATAAAATTTGTGATGACGCGCGGATTGACGATGGTGATCTCGGCCACCGCATGCGCCTTGGCGAACGCGTCCTCGGCGGCCTTCTTGTCGCCGATCGAGACGTCGAACAGCACATTGCCAGGCTTGTCCGGCCAGACCTGCGGCGCGTCCTTCTTCACCGCATTGACGAGGCCGACCGCCGCCGGCAGCGGCGTCCATTTGACGTCGATCGCCTCGATCGCGTCACGGGCATGATCGACGGTGTCGGCGACCACAAAGGCCACCGCGTCGCCGACATGGCGCACCTCGTCCTTGGCGAGGATCGGATAAGGCGGTGCGGTGAACGGATCGGTTTCGAGATTGAACAGGCACGGCAGGCCGCCGAGTTCGGCGACGTCGGCGGCGGTCAGGATCAGCGCCACGCCGGGCATGCCGCGGGCCTTGCCGGCATCGATCGTGTAGGTCGCGTGCGCGTGCGGCGAGCGCAGCATCAGCGCGTGCAATGCGGGAGACGGTGCAACGTCGTCGGTGTAGCGGCCCTTGCCGCGAATCAGAGCGTCGTCCTCCTTGCGCCGCACACTTTGTCCGACGCCGAATTTGATGGGAGCTGCCATCGTCTCTCCAATTGCCTTGGTGTGTTTTGCGCATATTGGCGTGGTTGTCGTCGAAGCGCAAACCGCTTTCCACAGCGCGCGGCGCTATCACACAGCGGCCTCCTATGCATTTGATTTGACAGGTAAAACTATACGCGGCGGAGCGCGAACAGCCAGCCGCGGCCGAACAGCATGAGGATCAGGAGGGCGTAGACGAAGACGCCGACCGCAATCAGCAGCAGCAGGATCAGTTCGTCGCGAAAGATCTGCATCGGCGCGAACCACACATAAGCGAAATGCGAGGTCAGCCACAGTGCGACCGCGAGCAGCACGCCGCACAGCGCGAAGGTGCCGAACGAGCGGATCAGCGCGCGATCGAGCGCGAGGTAGCCGCGGCGCACGGCAAACGTCAGCACCAGCAGCAGATTGACCCAGGCCCCGACCGCGGTCGCGAGCGCGAGGCCGACCTGCGCCAGCGTGCCGACCAGCGCGATCTTCAGCGCGACGTTGACCGCGACCCCGGTCAGCGCCGCTTTCACCGGGGTTGCGGTGTCCTTGCGAGCGTAGAAGGTCGCGACCGCGCTGCGGATCATCACGAAGGGAATGAGCCCCACCGCATAGGCCGCGAGCGTGGCCCCGGCGCTTGCCGCATCGGCCTTGGAGAACGCGCCGCGGGCGAACATCGCGCGCATGATCGGATCGGCGACCGTCAGGAACGCCGCCACGAACGGCACCGAGAACAGCAGCGTGAAATCGAAGGCGCGGCGCTGCGCGGCCATCGCGCCGGCGTGATCGTCGGCGCTCAGGCGCCGCGACATCTCCGGCAGCAGCACGGTGCCGATCGCGATCCCGATCACGCCGATCGGCAATTGATTGAGGCGGTCGGCATAATACAGCGCCGACAGCGCGCCGGCGGGCAGGAAGGTCGCGATGATGGTGTCGGCGAACAGCGCCACCTGGGTGCCCATCGAGCCCAGCGTCGCCGGTCCCAGCGCGCGGAAGAAGCCGCGAACGTCCTCGTCGAGCTTCAACGGCGCGAACCGCGGCAGGCCGCCATGGCGCGCGAGGTCGCCAGCGAGCAGGAAGAATTGCAGGAAGCCCGAGATCAAGACGCCCCAGGCCGCGGCATGGCCCGCGCTCGGGAAGAACGCCGCGAGCGCCAGCGTCATCATCATGGCGAGGTTGAGGAAAATCGGCGCCGCGGCAGCGCTGGCGAAGCGATGCATCACATTGAGCATGCCGCCATAGAGCGTCACCAGCGTGATCAGCAGCAGATAGGGAAAGGTGATCCGCGTCAGCTCGATCGCGAGCTTGCGCTGCGCCGCGTCCTCGGTGAAGCCCGGCGCGAGGATGCTCATCGCCTGCGGCATGAACGCCATCGCCACGACAAGCAGGATCACCTGCGAGGCGAACAGCAGCGTGAAGATGCGGTCGGCGAACAGCCGCGCCGACGCCTCGCCGCGCTCGCCATGGACATGGGCATAGGCCGGCACGAACGCGGCGTTGAAGGCGCCTTCGGCAAAGATCGCGCGGAAATGATTGGGCAGCCGCAGCGCCACGAAGAAGGCGTCGGCAACCGGCCCGGCACCGAGGATCGCCGCGAGCATGATGTCGCGCGCGAACCCGGTGACCCGCGATAGCAGGGTATAGCCGCCGACGGTGAAGATGCGCCCAAGCATGCGCTGCTTCTAGCGCATGATTGCGGTCTGAAAAAGTTTCCTATCAGGCTGAAAGCGCGCTGCGCACAGCCGCGATGACGCGGTCCTGGGCCGCCTCGTCGAGATAGGCGTGCATCGGCAGGCTGATGACGTCGTCGGAGAGGCTTTCGCTGATCGCTAGGCCGCCGTCGGCGACCGGGAAATCACGGTAAGCGGTCTGCTGGTGCATCGACTTCGTGTAGTAGATCGCCGTCGGAATGCCTTGGGTCTTCAGCGTCGAGGCAAAGGCATCGCGGTCGGCCCCTTTCGGCAGGCGGATTGTGTATTGCGCCCACACCGAGGTGCAACCTGGCGCAAGGCGAGGCACGGTCACGATATTGCCGAGTCCGCGCGCGTAGCGCTCCGCCACTTGGTTGCGTGCCACGATCTCGTCGTCAAAAATCTTCAGCTTCTCGAGCAGGATCGCGGCCTGCATGGTATCGAGCCGCCCGGTGAGGCCGAGGCGGACATTGTCATATTTGTCCGAGCCTTGCCCGTGCACACGGATGCTGCGTAGCGCGTTCGCAAGTTCGTCGTCATTGGTAAAGATCGCGCCGCCATCGCCGAAACAGCCGAGCGGCTTTGCCGGGAAGAAACTGGTCGCGGTCGCAAGCCCGAAGGTGCCGAGCTTGCGGCCCTTGTAACTCGCGCCAAAGCCCTGGGCGGCGTCGTCGAGCACGAACAGGCCTTCGGCTTCGGCAACCGCAGCCACCGCGTCATGATCGGCGCTCTGGCCGAACAAATCCACTGGAATGACACCAACCGGCTTTAGGCCACGCGACATCGCGGTGGCGACCCCGCGCTTGAGCGAATTGATATCGATATTGAATGTCGTCTCGTCCACATCGACGAAGAGGGGTGTCGCGCCGGTGAGCGCTACCGCTTCGCCGGTCGCGCAGAACGTGAAAGACGGGCACAGCACGGCGTCACCCGGCCCGACATTCTTCGCCATCAGGACCATCAAGAGCGCGTCAGTGCCGCTGGAACAGCTCACCACATGCTTTGCGCCGCTATAGTCCGCCAGCGCCTTCTCCAGCGCGGTCACTTCCGGGCCATTGACGAATTGGCAATGGTTGAGCACGCGGGCGACTGCATCATCGACCGATTTGCCGAGCCGCTGGCGCTGCGCGGCAATGTCTATGAAGGGAACAGGCTCTGGACGCATGTGCTGGTTCATGAAGCTTTCGCGCGTGTTTTCAAGTTGCAATTAGCTGGCGATGCGGCGCGGCCCCTTGCGCATCGTCGAGGCGGCGGGCCGCGCGGGCGATTCCAGGCAGCGGATCGCGATCTCGAGGCTCGCCACGCCCTCGTCGCCGGACACCGCCGGCAGCTTGTCGCCGCGTACGGCATCGAGGAAGGCGATCAGTTCGGCGCGCAGCGGCTCGTCATGCCCGACCGGCAGGTGACGCATCGAATAGCTGCCGTCCGGCTTGAAGCCGAAACATTCGGTGACCTGACGCGTGAGCAGATCGCCCATCACATACTTGCCGCGGGTTGCGACCGTCACGTTGCGCGCCTTGAACGGCGTCAGCCAGTTGGTGTTGATGTGGGCGAGCACGCCGGAAGCGGTACGGAACTGCAGCAGCGCGATGTCCTCGCGCTCGGCGACGGCGCTCGAGAGCTGCGGCTGCACCTCGACGATGTCGGACTCGGTGAACCAGCGGATCAGGTCGATGTCGTGCACGGCAAGATCGATCACGACGCCGACATTGGACATTCGCGGCGGGAACGGGCCGACCCGGGTGATGCCGATCGATAGGATGTCCTCGCCCGAGATCGCCTTCTTGATCGCGGCGACCGCCGGATTGAAACGCTCGACATGGCCGACCATCAGCGTGACGCCGGCCCGCTCGGCGGCCGCGATGATCTCGCGGCCCTCCTCGACCGTGGATGCGACCGGCTTCTCGACCAGGATGTGAATGTTGCGCGCGATACAGGCGAGCGCGATCTCGTGATGCAGATGGGTGGGAGCTGCGATCGTCACCGCATCGATGCCCTCGGCGAACAGCTGATCGAGGCTTTCGAAGGCGCGGCAGCCGACCAGGTCGATGGCGCGGGTGCGATGTTCCGGCAGCGGATCGACGATGCCGATCAGCAGCACCCCGGGCAGTCCGGCCAGCACGCGGGCATGGTTGCTGCCCATCACGCCGGCGCCGATCACGCCGACGCGCAATGCGCGGCCGATATCGGCTTTCGCGCCGGCCGCGGACACTTTTGCATTCATATCGTAGACCCCAAGTAACGTTCTGGCGGTTGTCCCGGCTTCTCAGGGAGCCATCCCGGCTCCGAGGGAATCAGCACCAAGGCCCCTCTGCCCGATCCGCGCCTTTGGCGCAAATCACGACCCGCTTCGTTGGCAGCCGCTATAGCACGGCGTCACAAATGTGGCGAATGCCAACGGCGAAATCCGGACACGTTTTGATTCAAAGAGTTACATCGCCCGCGACTCGATCTTCAGCGCGGGCCCGTTCGCCTCAGGTGCGCCGATAGTCATCCTCGATGCGGATGATGTCGTCCTCGCCGAGGTAGCTGCCGGTCTGCACCTCGATCAGCTCGAGCTGGATCTTGCCCGGATTCTCCAGCCGGTGCACCGCGCCGATCGGGATGTAGATCGATTCGTTCTCGTGCACCGTCTTGATCAGCTCGTTGACGGTGACCTGCGCGGTGCCGCGCACCACGATCCAGTGCTCGGAGCGGTGATGGTGCTTCTGCAGGGACAGCCGTCCGCCCGGCTTGACGACGATACGCTTGACCTGGTGGCGATCGCCATTGTCGACCGACTGATAGGAGCCCCAGGGGCGATGTACCTTGATGTGGTTCTCGGTCACCTCCGGCGCCGCCACTTTCAATTTCGCGACCAGCCGCTTCAGCCCGTTGGCGTCCTTCTGGCGTGACACCAGCACGGCGTCCTGGGTCGCGACCACGACGAGATCGTCGACGCCTTCGAGCGCAACCAGCGCCCGGTCGGTCGAGACGTTACAATTGCGGGAGTCCTCGAACACCGCAGTGCCGCGCGCAGCGTTGCCGAGGCTGTCCTTGTCCGACAGCTCCCAGACCTGGCGCCACGAGCCGATGTCGGACCAGCCGCACGCCACCGGCACCACCGCGGCACGCGATGTCTTCTCCATGACCGCGTAATCGATCGAGATCGCCTTTGCCGCGCCGAAGGCCTGCGCATCGAGCTTGACGAAGCCGAGATCGCGCGCCGCCGACGCAACCGACTGCTCCACCGAGGCCACGCTGTCCGCATCGACATTGCGGTACTCGTCGAGCAGCACGCCGGCGCGGAACATGAAGTTGCCGCTGTTCCAGAGATAACCCGCATCGATATAGCCCGCCGCCGTCGCGGCATCCGGCTTCTCGACGAATTTCGCCACCGCGCGCACCTCGCCGGCGACCACCTCACCCGGGTTGATGTAGCCGTATTCGGTGGCCGGCCGCTCCGGCTTGACGCCGAACGTCACGATGCGGCCGGCGTCCGCAGCCACCAACCCGCCGCGGCACGCGGCGACGAAGGCCGCGGTGTCCCGCACAAGATGGTCGGCGGCCAGCGCCAGCACGATCGCTTCGCTGTCGCGGCTCTGCGCGAACGCCGCACCGGCCGCAATCGCCGGCCCCGAGTCGCGGCGCATCGGCTCCAGCAGCACGTCGGCCTCGCGGCCGATCTCGGCCAGCTGCTCCAGCACCATGAAGCGATAGGCCTCGTTGGTGATCACGATCGGACGCTCGAACAGGCCGGCGTCGGAGACTCGCAGCAGCGTCTCCTGGAAGGTCGAGCGGGTCCCGAACAGCGACAGGAACTGTTTCGGATGCACCTCGCGTGACGCCGGCCACAATCGCGTGCCTGCGCCGCCGCACATGATCAGGGGAATAATTCGTCGATCCATCGATGCCTCAAATCCTGTCGTGCAAGTCCTGTCGTATCCGCCTGCGGACGACACACCAAATCGGCCCGGGCTGTCGCGGCCGGCGGCCCTGTCGCCTCGGAAGCACTATCCAAGCAGTAGCACGCGCCCCCCGCGCGTCTGGTCGGATTTTACCGGTAACGTAAACCCCCGGTGAGTGGCCGGCCGTCCCCCGTTCCGGCCTCTTTAGCCACCCCTTCGCGCCTGCCGCAATAGGGACCAGTACGGGTATTGCCAGATCGGCGCGGAAACCATACCAAGGCGGCGAATTTGGGCGCGCGAAAGCGTTTTGCGCTGTTTTTGACACATTCTGAAACCTGGCAGCCGAACGGAAATGCGCCGAATCCTGCTTTCGACCGTCAAGATCCTGATCTCGGCAGCGCTGCTCTATTTCTCGCTGCGCAAGGTCAATCTGTACGACCTTGCCTCCCGTATCCAGGCCGAGAGCCTGGGCTGGCTCGGCCTCGCGATCGCGGTCACGTTCCTGCAGATCTTCCTCGGGGTGTTGCGCTGGCGGGAGATCAGCGTGGAGTGCGGAGCCCCGCTGGAGACAGGCCAGGCCATGCGCTTCAACATGATCGGCACCTTCTTCAACCAGACACTGCCGTCCTCGATCGGCGGCGACGCGGTCCGGCTTTGGCTCGTCGCGCGCGCCGGTGCGGGCTGGCGCGCAGCCACCTATTCGATTTTCGTCGACCGCGCGATCGGGCTGATCGCCCTCGCCGTCGTCATCGCCGCCACCCTGCCCTGGAGCTATCGGCTGATTTCTGATTCCCACGGCTGGATGGCGTTGCTGCTTCTCGACCTCGCCGCACTCGCGGCCGGATTTGGCTTCCTGCTGATCGGCGTGTTGCCTTGGGTCTGGCTGAAGCAATGGTGGGCGACGCATCACATCCACGCCTGCGCGGTCATCGCGAACCGGGTGTTGTTCAGCCGCAAGCGCGGATTGAGGGTCGCAATTCTCTCGATCGCCATTCACGTCGTGACCGTCGTGATCGCCTGGTGCGTGGTGAAATCGATCACCGCGCCCGTCACCTTCGGCCAGATATTCCAATTGTTGCCGCCGGTGATGCTGATCACGATGATGCCGATCTCGATCGCAGGCTGGGGCGTACGCGAGGCCACGATGGCGCTGGCCTTCGGCTACGCCGGATTGATCGCCAATGAAGGCGTCAACATCTCGCTGTTATTCGGCGCGGTATCGTTCGTGGTTGGCGTGTTTGGCGGCCTGGTCTGGATCCTGAGCCCAGAAAAGGCCGCCAAGGGCACAGAACCGATCGAAGTCCCGGGATCGCAATCGCGAGTCCCGGGATCGCAATAGCCGGACCAGAATGAGCGCTTTCGAAATCCTCCTGTCATTGATCGCGGCGGTTCTGGCTGCGTCGATCTCGGCTGTCCTGATCCAGGCGACGCGACCGCTGCTGCTGCGTGTGGCGCTGGCGAAGCCGAATGCGCGCTCGTCGCACCGTATTCCAACGCCGCAGGGTGCCGGCATCGCGGTCACGGCGGCGACGCTGCTGGCGGGCGGAATCGTCATCGTCCTGGCCGGATCGCAGAACCTGACTATTCCCTTCATCGTCTTCGCGGCCTGCCTGTTCATCGCGGTGGTGGGTTTTGCCGACGACATCCGCTCGCTGCCCGTCGTCCCGCGGCTGCTGCTGCAGGCCGCCGCCGTTGCGGCCGTGGTGTTTTCCGCGCCCGATGGTCTCAGGCTGGTTCCGGCCGGCCCGGTCTGGCTCGAACGCGGCCTGCTGCTGATCGCCGGCCTTTGGTTCGTGAACCTCGTCAACTTCATGGACGGGCTCGACCTGATGACCGCGGCCGAGGCTGTGCCGATCACCGTGGCGATCGCCCTGCTCGGCAGCTTCGGCTATCTCCCCGCAGCTCCCGCGCTGGTCGCGGCGGCGCTGTGCGGCGCGCTGCTCGGCTTCGCGCCGTTCAACCGACCGGTCGCAAGGATATTCCTCGGCGATGTCGGCAGCCTGCCGATCGGCCTGCTGCTCGGCTGGTGCCTGCTCGAGCTCGCCCTGCACCGGCAGTTCGCCGCCGCGCTGCTGCTGCCACTGTACTATTTGACGGATGCGACGGTCACGCTGTTTCGCCGCATGGCGCGGCGCGAGCCATTCTGGGCCGCGCATCGCTCGCACTTCTACCAGCGCGCGACCGACAACGGATTCTCGGTGTGGCACGTCGTCGGCGAGGTATTTGCGCTTAACGCGGTGCTGGCGCTGCTCGCATTCGCATCGGTCGCCCTCAATTCGCTCACCGCGGACATCGCGCTGCTGCTGGCCGGCGCGCTCGCCGTCGCCTGGCAGCTGCGGCGGTTCTCCCGACCGCTCTGATCGCCTCAGCTGTCCATTTGACGCAGCGCGCGCCGCAGCCCCTCGTCGAGGCTGATCGGCTGCTGCCATCCGGTGCCCGCGATCTTGGAAAGATCAAGCTCGAGCGAGGCGAACAGGCTGTCATAGGCTTCCTTGCGGCCGCTGATCCCGAGCGCCATCTTCAACAGCAGCGGCGGCAGCCAGAACAGACGCGGCGAGGTGTCCGCCGCCCGGGCCAGACGCTCGACGAATTCCCGCGTCGAAACCTGCTCGCGGTCAGCCACCAGGAACACGTCGAAATCATCTCCCGGGTGCGACAACCGGTGCAAGATGAACGACGCGAGGTTTTCCGCCGACAGGAACGCGCGGCGATTCTTCACATAAGCGAGCGGTAGCGGCAAGCCATTGAGCACCGCGCGCTTGAGCAGGGCGAAATTTCCCTTCGCACCGGCCCCGTAGATTAGCGGCGGCCTGATGACGGTCACCCTCATGCCGCTGCCCGGCACAATTTCCTTCAAGCCGACCTCGGCGGCCGCCTTCGAGTTTCCGTAGAGGCCGCGCGGCGTCAGGACATCGTCCTCGCGAAACGGAGGACGCCCGTAATTGCTGCGCCCATGCACCAGGATCGTGCTGACGAAAATGAAATCGCGAATGCCCGCAGCGACCGCGGACCGCGCCAAATGCAGCGTGCCCTCGATATTGACGTTGCGATAGAGCTCTATCGCGCGTTCGTCGGACTGCTGATGAACGCGGGCCGCAAGATGCACAACCGCCTCCACCCCGTCGAGCGCGGCGCGCCAATCGGTGGCGGGACTGAGCGAGCCGATCATCACGTCGTTTGCATCGCGCGGTGGAGTTCGCACCGCGCGTCGCACCACCCAGCCGCCGCGCGCCAGCGCGGGCACCACATGGCGGCCGACAAAGCCGCTGGCGCCCGTGACCAGAACCGTCCGGTGACCATTATTCATACCGTCCGCTCCACATCGCGATTGGATAGCAGCTCCCGGACCAGCGCAGCGTAGCTCGCGAGCGCCCGCTCGGGACTGAAGTTCCGCGCGGTCGCGACGGCGCGCTCGGCCATCGCGGCGTCCTGCGATCGCGACGCCAGGCGGATGGCTTCGGCGAGTTGATCGGGCCTTCCCGGCGTGACGACCCAGCCCAGCCGGTTTTCGCTGACGGTGAGCGCAGCCTCGGCCTCTGGCTCGGAGACGAGAATGACGGGCCGGCCGGCAGCGAGCAGATTGTAGAACCGGCTCGGCACCGACACGCCGGCGACATCCTTGCGATAGGGAATGAGCCAGACGTCTGCGCTGGAGAGCAGCGCATCCAGCTCGCTGTCCGCGACGCGGTCGACCAGCGTGACGTTGGCAAGCCGCGCGGTGGCCCGCAGCTCCTTGAGCCGCGCGAAGCCGATGCCCCACCCCGAGAGCAGAAAATGGATCTCGCCTTCGTCACGCAACAGCCGCGCGGCCTCGAACACGATGTCCGGATCGTGGGTGAAGCCGAGATTGCCGGACAGCCCGACGACGAAGCGCGCGGCGATGGCCTTGCGAAACGGATTGTCGGGGCTCACGGGACGGTTGCCGGGCGCGAGCGTGGCCCAGTTCGGGATGAACCTGATCTTGTCCTGTGTCATTCCGCCATAGCGCAGCAGCAGCTTCTCGGCGTCGCGGCCGATCACGATGACAGCGTTCAGGGCCCGGAACATCAGCGCGTTGATCGCGCGCATCGCCCGCGCGACCAGCGAGGACGGCCGCAGCAGCCCGGCCATCACCAGCACATCGGGAAACAGGTCGTGCAGGATCAGTGCCGACTTCGCCCCCTTCAACCTTGCCGCGGCGGCAACCGCATAGGGCAGCGCGAAGGGAGCGGTCACCGTCAGCGCCACGTCGCCCCGCTTCAGCCGCGACAACAGCGCAAAAAAGATCCGGCCGGTGAACAGCGCCTCGGCAAGCGCGCGCTTGATCAGCGCCGCCTTTCCAGGCAGCCAGTTCCTGATCTCGACGACGGCGGGACGCCCGGGCGCCGGCGCCCGCGCCGAGCCCGGCATCCCGGAGACCACCATCACCTCCGACTCCTGCGCGATCCGTTCGGCGATCGCAGACATGATCGCGGCGGTCGTGCTGTGGTCCGGCGGATAGTGCTGGCTGACGACCACGACTTTTCGAGAACTACGCATCAATGGCTTTCGAAACGGTCCTGTCTCGGCGTCCGCAGAACGGCGCGGTCAGGCGGCATTCGATCCGAACTCGGGCACGGCGTCCTGAAGGACGGCGCGGATGGTCACACGGTCATCTCTCTCGATCGCATCCTCCAGCGCCGCGAGCCACTTGCGCAGCGTCGACATCGGAGGCTGGTTCGGCTTGGCCGCCATGACGCCGGCGACCCCGATCTCGAGCGTCGGCTCCTGGCTTGCGAACAGGATCTCGTTCAGCCGCTCGCCGGGGCGGATGCCGCTGAATACGATCTCGACGTCGACGCCGGGTTGCAGGCCCGACAGACGGATCATCCGCTCGGCGAGATCGACGATCTTCACCGGTTGCCCCATGTTCAGCACATAGACCGAGACGTCAGGCCGCGCCGGCGTCACGGCGTGCGTCGCCGCGGTGATCACGAGATCGCAGGCCTCGCGGATCGTCATGAAGTAGCGAACCATGTCCGGATGGGTCACCGTGATCGGTCCGCCGGCCTCGATCTGCGCCTTGAATTTCGGCACCACCGATCCGTTGGACGCCAGCACATTGCCGAACCGCACCGAGATCAGCCGCATGTGCGGCTTGCCCTTTGCCTCGGTCATCAGGTCATGGTCCAGCGCCTGGCAATACATCTCGGCGAACCGCTTGGTCAGGCCCAGCATCGACACCGGCTCGATCGCCTTGTCGGTCGAGATCATCACCATCGCGCTCGCGCCCGCGGCATGCGCGGCGTCGGCCACGTTCACCGACCCGAAGATGTTGGTCTTGACCCCTTCGCTCCAGTCGCGCTCCAGGATCGGCACATGCTTGAGCGCCGCGGCATGGAACACGATGTCGGGCTTGAACTCGCTCATCAACCGCGTGATGCGCTCGCGATCTCGGATATCGGCGATCCGGCCCTCGATCTCGGGGCCGGAGTCGCGCGCGGACAGCGCCTCGGTGACCGCATAGAGCGCCGGCTCGGAATTCTCCACGACCAGGAGGCGCGCGGCGCCGAAGGTCGCGACCCGTTCGCAGATTTCGGCACCGATCGAGCCGCCGCCGCCGGTGACGATGACGGACTTGCCCCTCACCAGCGTCTCGAGCCGCGCGTAGTCGATCTTCTGGCTTGGGCGCAGCAGCAGGTCCTCGACGGCGACGTTGGTCAGTCGCGGCGCGTCGCCGCCCTCCAGCGACGGCAGGCGACTGACCATCACGCCGAGCCGCCTGGCGCGCATCAGCACGCTTTCCGGATGCGCTTCGGGTTCGAAGGCCGACGGTGTCATGACCACGCGCTTGATCGGCCGCTGGCGGGTCTCGAAATCCCGAATCACGGCCTCGATGTCGTCGACGCCGCCGACCACGGGAATGTTGCGGATCATCTGGCCGCGGTCCGCGTCCGACGGCGAGAGCACGCCGACCGGCCAGAGCCGCTTGATGGCGCCATTCTCGATGCCGCGCAGCACGACTTCGGCATCGGCCGTACGTCCGACCAGCAGCGCCGACGCGGCATTGTCGGATCGAGCATGCAGCCGCGTGCGCGAATAGCGGAAATAGCGGTAGCCGAGGCGCAACGCGCTCAGCGCGAACACCTCGAGGAAGAAGAACAGGATGATCGTGACCCGGCCGAGGAACACCGGGCTTTGCGAATTCGTTCCGGTGAAGAAGTAGACGTAGTCCAGCACGACCAGTGCCAGCGTCAGCACGGCTGCGACCCGCAGGATATTCACCGCGTCCGGCAGCGAGGTGAAGCGCCATTTCGCCGTGGTCAGATTGGAGAAATAGCTGACGAAAACGCTGAACAGCACGAACCAGCGCAGAATCAGCAGCAGATGCGGCAGTCGATCGGTAAGGAGGCTGCCCTCAAAACGCAGATAGAAGCTCGCCAGCAACGCAAACGTCGTCGCGAGCGCGTCATGCAGCAAAATCAGGAAGTTGCGCAGGGTAAATTGTGAAAGACGCGTCATCTAACGGACGGGTTGCCGGCAACTGGGAGTTTGCGGTGAGACATTTGGCAGGCTGATAGCGCATCTGCAGCGCCCTTGCCAGCGATCATGGATGAGCAGGAGGTTCGGGTTCCATATCGGCCCGCAATTGCCCCTTCAACGCCATGCCGCCCGCGACCCCGACGCCCAGTACATACATCCAGCCTTCGTGAAAGTCGAAGATGTGTGAATTAAACAACGAACTCGTAATATTCTGTACCACGACGAGAAGCCCGATCCAGTTGACGAGGCCGTCGCCGCGGAACAGCAAAAGGTGCAGGAGCCACATCGCATACAGGATCGCCACACCCACAATGCCCCACTGCACGGCGATGTTCAACGTTTGATTGTGAGGGTTGCCGATCACCTCGCCGGAGGCCTGGGTCACACCACCCGTTGCCACGCGCTCGAATAGGCCCCGGGTCGCTCCGGTGCCATGGCCGATGACCGGGGCCTCGGCGAAGAAGCCGAGCGACTTTCGCCAGAATTCGAGCCGCAGACCGACCGAGGTCGGCTCGTTGCGCTGCATGTAGAGCTTGTAGTCGCGCTGGAATGACTCGGCCGTCGAGCGCAATTGCGGCGAGCCATACCACGCCACCACGGCTAACGCAGCGGCCGCGCAAAGGATCAGGACGATGCTGCGCCAGCGCAGATGGAGCAGCGCGAACACCGCGAACATAATCGGAACCGTCACCAATGCAGTCCGCGACACCACCACCATCGCCATGTTGGCGAACAGGCTGAGCGCAATCGCAATCAGCAACATGGCCGGCAGGATGCGTTTGGCCCGCAGCAGCATCACGACCGGATAGGCCAGCGCGACCGCGCACAAGGTGAATTCCTGGCTCTGGTCGATGTAGTTCTTGACGAAAACTCCCTGCTCACCCGGCGCAGGCGCCCTCAGCGCGAGGTGCGGATAGGCAAGCACCAGCCAGGACATCAGCATCAACAGCGTGCAGGAGACCAGGAAAGCGACGAACACCCAGGTCCCGCGGGCCGAGCGCTGAAAATGATAGAGCAGGACCGGCAGCACGAGGAGCTTTGCGGTCGGCCCGACCGCGTAGAATCGCGCGCCCCAGGCCGCGTCCGACCAGAGCGTGCCGACAAGCGCGAGGCAAAACAACGCGACCGGCGCCAGGCAGATCGGCCGCTTCAGCAGCGCCCAGAACGCCTTCAGATCGACCGTCGGCGCAATCGCGATCAGCAGCACCACGCCGAAGATGCCGACCAGCGAGGTCGACCACGGCAGCGACAGCGCGATCAGGACCGCGACCACATCGGTCGCGGTCTGCCAGCGCGCCGGATCGCGCCAGGCCGGACACGCCGCGGCGCCTGCCGGGGATGCCATGCTTGCGCTCACGCCTTGCCCTCACGGGCCCGCGCAACCAGCGACGTCGTGCTGTGGCCGGGCAGGATCTCGACCAGCATCACCTCGCCGCCGGCGGCTTCGACGATCTCGTGGCCGACCACCTGCTCTCGGGTATAGTCGCCGCCCTTGACCAGCACGCTCGGCCGCACCTGCGTGATCAGATTGATCGGCGTGTCCTCCTCGAAGATCGCGACGAGGTCGACGGCTTCCAGCGCCGCCAGCACCTCGGCGCGGGCGCGCTCGTTCTGCACCGGACGCCCCTCGCCCTTCAGCCGCTTCACCGAGGCGTCGCTGTTCAGCCCGACGACGAGGCGATCACAGGCGCCGCGCGCGGCGGTCAGCACCTTGACGTGGCCGGGATGCAGGATGTCGAAGCAGCCATTGGTGAAGCCGATGCGCAGATCCTGCCTGCGCCACTCCTCGAGGCATGCATCGATGTCGCCGCCGGCCGGGACGATCTTCTCCTCGGCCGCCAGCGAAGCGTGCGGCAGGATCCTTCGGCGCAATTCGGCGGACTTGACGATCGCGGTACCGGTCTTGCCGACCGCAACCGCCGCCGCCGCGCTCGCGATCCGCAGCGCGCCTTCCCAGTCGGCGCCGCCCGCCAGCGCCAGCGCCAGCGCCGCGGCAACGGTATCGCCGGCGCCGGAGACGTCGCGTACCTTGACCGGCAGCGCCGGCACATGGATCGAACCGCCGCCCCGCGTCACCAGCGTCATGCCGCGCTCGCCCTGCGTCACCAGCATCGCCTCGCAATCCGCGAGGTACATCGCATCGGGCGCGGCCTGCGCGATGCTGTCCTGGCTGTCGGCGCGGCTGCGGGTCGCCTCGGCGAATTCCTTGCGGTTCGGCGTCAGCACGGTCGCGCCGCGATAGATCGCGAGATTGGCGCTCTTGGGGTCGACGATGACGCGCTTTTGCGCCTGGCGCGCCGCGTCGATCACATTGCGGATCACCCGCGCGGTGAGCACGCCCTTGGCGTAATCCGACAGCAGCACGATGTCGGCCCGCGCAAGCCGCGGCAGGATCGCATCGATCAGCTGCTGCTCGATGGCCGGCGCGGCCGGCGCGGCGAACTCCCAGTCGGAGCGCAGCATGTGGGTCGAGAATTGCTCGGAGACGAAGCGCACCTTGCGCGTGGTCGGACGGGCGGCGTCGCGCACCAGCACGGTCTCGATAGCTGGCTCCTTCGCCAGCGCCTCGGCCAGCACCGCGCCGGCGGCGTCCTCGCCGATCAGGCCGACGAAGATGCAGCGCCCGCCAAGCGCGGCGATGTTGCGCGCGACGTTGCCGGCGCCGCCGATATTGGTCTCGCTGCGCCTGACCGCGATCACCGGCGCCGGCGCCTCCGGCGAGATTCGCGACACCTCGCCGTAGACGAACTCGTCGAGCATGAGGTCGCCGACGCACAGCACGGTCTGGCCGGACATCGCACGCGAGATCGCTTCAAAATCGAACATCAGTCACCGTCATCCGCTCTAGCGATAGCGATCCGCGCGGTCGAGAAAGCCCTTCACATAGGCCCCGACTGCGTCTTCCAGGCGGGTGAAACCGCCATTGTATCCGGCGCGCCCGAGACGATCGACTACGCTCTGGGTGAAGTACTGGTAGCTGCCGCGAATCTGCTCGGGCATGTCGACATACTGGATGTTCGGCTCCAGCCCGAGCGCGCCATAGGCCGAGACGATCAGGTCCTTGAAGCTGCGCGCCTTGCCGGTACCGACATTGAACAGCCCGGAGACCCGCGGCGTCGCGATCAGCCACATCATCACCCGCACGACGTCGTCGACATAGATGAAGTCGCGGCGCTGATCCCCGTCGGCGATGCCCTCGCGATGAGACTTGAACAGCTGCACGACGCGGCCCGCCTTGATGTCGTCGAAGCGGCGCGCCAGCACGCTCATCATCGGGCCCTTGTGATATTCATTGGGGCCGAACACGTTGAAGAATTTCAGCCCGGCCCATTGCGGCGGCAAAGGCGCGCCCTTCGCCGCGCGCTCGGCGACCACAAGGTCGAACAGGTTCTTGCTCCAGCCGTACAGGTTCATCGGCCGCAGCCGCTTCAGCGCCTCGACCGATGCGTCATCGTCAAACCCCTGTTCGCCGTCGCCATAGGTCGCGGCCGAGGAGGCATAGATGAACGGCGTGGCATTTGCCGTGCACCAGTCGAGCAGCCGCATCGAGAGACGGAAATTGGTCTCGATCACCAAGTCGCCGTCGGTTGCCGTGGTCTCGGAGATGGCGCCGAGATGGATCACGGCGGTGAGCCGCCGCCCCTTCAGCCAGTCGCCAAGCTCGGCCGGCGGAACGACATCGGCAAGCTGGCGCTTGGCCAGGTTCCGCCACTTGCCGTCCTGCCCAAGCAGATCGCAGACCGCGACGTCGCTGCGCCCGGCGTCGTTCAACGCGGCCACGACGTTCGATCCGATAAAACCGGCGCCCCCGGTTACCAGAAACATGATGAAATCCCGCCAGATTCCTTTGCGGCCGTCAGCTTTGCCCCACTCCCGCGTCGCAGGCAACGACGGCTTTACCTCTCATCGCGAACCGGTTACCGACTTGGCCGCGCCCGACCGGCCTTGGCCTATTTAGAAATGAATATTGATTCAATATCTGATATCGAAACACAGGATACCGGGGATACCAGACCTATCCTCGTCGTGCCCTATGTTTGGATCGGCGATTTCGTGCGCGGCCACACCGTGGTCAGGGTGCTCCGCAAGCGTTGGCCGAACCGGCCGATCGACCTTCTGACGTCCAGGCTTTGCGCCCCTTTGGTCGATTATATGCCCGATGTTCGCGCCGGGATCGTGTCCGACCTGCCGCGCAGCCGGCTGGCGCTGGCCCAACAGCAGGCCCTCGCGGCCGAGCTTCGCCGACGGAACTACGCCACCGCGCTGGTGCTGCCGCGAACCTGGAAGGCCGCTCTCGCGCCGGCGCTGGCGGGCATCCCGGAACGGGTCGGCTTCTTTGGCGAGGTGCGATTCGGCCTGATCAACGCGATGCGATGGGGTGAAAAGCAGCAGCCGCGCTTCATCGACAAGAACGCGATCCTGGCGCTGCCCGACGGCGCCGCCCGCCCGCCGGAATGGCCCGTGCCACAGCTTCGGGTTCCCGCGGACGAAATCGAACGCTGGCGGCAGGCTAACGGCCTCGGCCGCGGTCCCGCCATCGCGCTCGGCCCCGGCTCGGTCGGCGCCTCGAAACGCTGGACCTATTATCCGGAGGCCGCGCGGCTGTTCGCCGAACATGGCTTCGACGTCTGGGTGGTCGGCGGCCCCGGCGAGAAGGCGCTGGCGCAGGAGATCGCGGCCGTCGGCGGCGCGCGGGTCCGCGACCTCACCGGCAGCGATCTGCGCAACGGCATCGTTGCGATGGCCGCGGCCAGCGTCGCTGTGACCAACGACTCCGGCCTGATGCACATCGCCGCCGCAATCGGCACGCCGACCATGGGCATCTTCGGCCCGACCGATCCTTATCTCTGGGCGCCCCTCAACGGCCTCGCCGCGACGGTGCTACAGACCAGGAGCAAGCTGTCGTGCCAGCCCTGCCAGCGCACGGTCTGCACCATGAACGATCATCGCTGCATGCGCGACATCGCCCCCGAAGAGGTCGTGGAGATTGCGCAGCGCGTGCTGGCTCAGGTCAGCGCGCGGTAGACCTTGGCGATCGCGTTCGCCTCGGCATCGAGGCTGAACTTATCCACAACTCGTTGCCGCGCCCGCGCCCCCATCGCCGCGGCCGTAGCCGGATCGCGCATCAAGGGCTCCAGCGCGGCCACCAGCGCATCGGCGTCGCCAGGCGGCGTCAGCACGCCGGTGACGCCGTCCTCGACGACGAACTCGGCGGCGCCCGCGCGCGCTGCCACCAGCGCCGCGCCCGCAGACATCGCCTCGATCAGGGTCAGGCCGAAACCTTCATTGCGCGAGGTGAAGGCGTAGATCGTCAGCCGCTGATACCAGCGCATGACGTCCTCGATGGGCAGTTCGCCCGTGATGATGATGCGCGATTGCAGGCCGGCGGCCTCGATCTTCCGCTTCAGCTCGTTGGCAAAGGCGAGTTGCTCCGGCACCACGGCGCCGACAACGACGGCGGTGAAATCGGGATAGCGCGGCAGCAGCCTGCACATCGCCTCGACGAAGACGTCGCTGCCCTTCTGCGCGCGCACCCGCCCGAAACAGCCGATCGCATAGCGTCCCGGCAATCCGCTCTCGGCGAAGGCGCTCGCGCGATCGGCCGGCGGCGCATAGCGGTCGGTGTCGACGCCGTGCATCACCACTGTCGCGTCGCGCTTCAGATAGGAGGCCGACAGCGGACTGGTGGCGATGATCGCATCCATGTTGCGAATCAGCCAGCGCGTCAGCCAGGTGTGATGGCGCTGCGCGGCCGAGGTGAAGATCAGTTTCAGCGGCCAGCCGAGCGCGCGCAGCGCGAGCCCGACGATCATCTCGTCGTTGCGCCGCGCATGCCAGATCAGCGGCGATGCGCGCCGCCACAGGTGCAGGAGATCGGCGAATCCGATCGCGTCGATGCCGTCGGGCCGATGCGAGCCGAGCCAGGCTGCGCGAAGCATTTTGGCGAGCTTCGGCGCGACCATGCGGTTGGTCGCGGTGACACCCGAATAGCGTCGGTGCAGATTGGGCACGATGAGCTCGAGCTCGCCGGCAGGTGTGTTCTCGATCGGCACTCAAGTCTCCGTTTCGTGCCAGTTCCTATACGCAACATTAAGCATAGTGGCCAGTTCGGCCGCGGCGAAGCCCCCTCTTCACCGCACTCCCGCTAGCATCACCGGTTAAAGAACATCGGGAGAGCTCTATCCATGACCGTGCTCGTGACCGGCGGCGCCGGCTATATCGGAAGTCACATGGTTCATGCGCTGGTCGATGCCGGCGAGAGCGTCGTCGTGCTCGACAACCTTTCCACCGGTTTCTCCGCGTTCCTGCCCGAAGGCGTGCCGCTGTTCATCGGCGATGCCGGCGACGAAAATCTCGTCGAGGGCGTGATCGCCCAGCACGGCATCGACAGCATCATCCATTTCGCGGGCTCCGTCGTGGTGCCGGACTCGATGCGCGATCCGCTCGGCTACTACCGCAACAACACCATGACGACCCGCAGCCTGCTCAACGCGGCGGTGAAGGGCGGCGTCAGCCGCTTCATCTTCTCCTCGACCGCGGCCGTCTACGGCAACCCGGACCAGGTGCCGGTGCCGGAGATCGCACCGACGCGTCCGCTATCGCCCTACGGCTCGTCGAAGCTGATGACCGAGATCATGCTGCACGACGTCGCATCCGCTCATGGCATGGGCTACGTCGTGCTGCGCTACTTCAACGTCGCAGGCGCCGACCCGAAGGGCCGCGTCGGCCTTGCCACCATCGGCGCCACCCATCTGCTCAAGATCGCGGTCGAGGCCGCGACCGGCCAGCGCGCCAAGATCGACGTGTTCGGCACCGACTATCCGACCCAGGACGGCAGCTGCATCAGGGATTTCATCCATGTCAGCGACCTCGTCGAGGCGCACCGCTCGGCGCTGTCCTATCTGCGTGCCGGCGGGCAATCGGTGACGATGAATTGCGGTTATGGCCGCGGCTATTCCGTGCTCGAGACGATCGAGGCGGTGCGCCGGGTCTCGATGCGCAATTTCGCGGTCGCCCACGCCGCGCGCCGGCCCGGCGACATCATGACCATGGTGGCCGACACGACAAGGATCCGTTCTCTGCTCGACTGGACGCCGCGCTACGATGATCTCGAGACCATCGCGAGCCACGCACTGGCCTGGGAGGAGAAGCTGTTCCGGGAGCGCGCCGGCTCCGCGCGACACGCGGAATCGGCCTAAAAAACAAACCGTTATCAAGCAGTTATTGTACTTGAAAAAGCCCCGCCAAGCGGGCAAGGAGGTCCCGCAACCCTGACGGCCGGCGCTGCCCGCCGTCAATGGAACGCGGATGGCCCAGTTTCCAAAGAAAATTACCGACGATCCCTATGGCGCGGCGATCCTGATTCGCCGCCTGGTCATGGAACAAGGGATTACCTATTGGCGGCGCTATCTGACGGCGTTCGCCCTGATGGCCATTGCGGCCGGCTCGACGGCCGGCGCCACCTACGTGCTCGGCCAGGTGATCAACCAGGCCTATGTCGACAAGAACATCCCCGGCATCGCCATGTTCGCCGGGATCACGGTGGTGCTGCTGTTCATCAAGGGCGTGGCGACCTACGGCCACATGGTGATCCTGAACAAGATCTCCAACGCCATCCTCGCCAGCAACCAGCGGCAACTATTCGCCAAGCTGATGAGCGAGAGCATCGGCTTCTTCTCGCAGCGGCACTCGTCGGAATTCCTGGCGCGGCTGACCGCCGGCGCCAAGTCGATCACCGACGTACTCAACATGCTGGTCAATGCGATCGGCCGCGACTTCCTGATGCTGATCAGCATGGTCGCCGTCATGGTCTGGCAGGACCCGCTGATGTCGTTCATCGGGCTCGTGGCGGTGCCGCCGGCGATGCTGATGCTGCGCAGGCTGGTGAAGCGGATCAAGGGGCTCGCCTACAACCAGTTCACCGGCACCGCTGACATCATGGAGACGATGCAGGAATCGCTGCAGGGCATCCGCACCGTGAAGGCGTTCACGCTGGAAGGCACCATGCAGCAGCGGATCGACGAGCACATCGCAACCGTCGAGAGCAATGCCAACAAGATGGCGCGCGTCGCCAACCGCTCCAATCCGCTGATGGAGATGCTCGGCGGCTTCGCGGTCGCCGGCTGCCTGATGTATGGCGGCTACAGCGTGGTGGCGCTCGGTTCCACCCCGGGCCAGTTCTTCACGTTCCTGACCGCCTTCCTGATGGCGACCGAGCCGGCCAAGCGGCTGGCGCGGCTCAACATCGATCTCAACAGCCAGCTGGTCGGCGCGCGGATGCTGCTCGAGGTGGTCGATAGCCCGGCGAGCGAACAGTCCGATGACGGCAAGCCGGCCCTGAAACTCTCCGACGCGCGGATCGAGCTGCGCGACGTCAGCTTCGCCTATCGGCCGGGCGAGCCGGTGCTGAACCGCATGAGCTTCGTGGCCGAGCCCGGCAAGGTGACCGCGCTGGTCGGCCCCTCCGGCGGCGGCAAATCAACCGTGCTGGCCTTGCTGCTTCGTTTCTACGAGACGCGCGAGGGCGACATCCTGATCGACGGACAGCCGATCTCGTCAGTGTCGCGCAAGTCGCTGCGGCAGCAGACCGCCTATGTCGGACAGGACGTCTATCTGTTCCGCGATACCATCCGTGCCAACATCGCCTTCGGCAAGCAGGGCGCCAGCGAGCAAGAGATCGTCGACGCCGCCAAGGCCGCCTGCGCGCACGACTTCATCATGAGCTTCCCGCTCGGCTACGACACGCCGGTCGGCGAGCACGGCACCCAGCTGTCCGGCGGGCAGCGCCAGCGCATCGCGGTCGCCCGCGCGCTGATCAAGAACGCGCCGATCATCCTGCTCGACGAGGCCACCGCCGCGCTCGACTCGGAGTCCGAAAAGCAGGTGCAGGAAGCGATCGAGCATCTCTGCCAGGGCCGCACCACGATCGTGATCGCGCACCGCCTGCACACCATCATGCATGCCGACGCGATCCTGGTGGTCGAGGGCGGCGAGATCGTCGAGCGCGGACGGCACGAGGAGCTGCTGCGCCGCGGCGGCCGCTACGCCTCGTTCTTCCGCCTGCAGCACCACCACGACCCGTCGCCGCTGGCGCTGGCGCCGATCAGCGCCACCGGCTAGGGCGTCTCACCCCTTCGGGGCCATGCCTGCGCGCAGCACGCGCAGGACATTGCCGCCCATGACCTTGCGGATGTCGTCCTCCGAGAACCCGCGCGACATCAGCGCCTGGGTCACGGCGACGATCTCGCTGGCATCGAAGCCCGTGGTGGTCGAGCCGTCGAAATCCGAGCCGAGGCCGACATGGTCGATTCCGACCAGGTCGCGGACATGGGCGATCGCCCGCGCGACGTCCTTCGGATCGAGCGAGCAGACCGCGCCCTGCCAGAAACCGATGCCGACCACGCCGCCGGTCCGCGCGACACCCCGGACTTCGTCGTCGGTGAGGTTGCGGTTGACCTTGCAGGTCGCCTGAACGCCGCCATGGCTCGAGACCACCGGGCGCGTCGCCATCGCCAGCACCTCGGCGACCGCCGCGTGGCTGGCATGCGCGAGGTCGACGATCATGCCCATCGCCTCCATCCGCTGCACCACCTGCCGGCCGAGCGGCGTCAGTCCGCCCTTTGCGACGCCATGCATTGAGCCTGCGACATCATTATCGAAGAAATGCGCGAGACCGGCCATTCTGAATCCGGCGGCATAGAGCACGTCGAGATTGGCGATGTTGCCCTCGATGTCCTGCAAACCTTCGATCGAAAGCATGCCGCCAACCACCGTCGCGCCGCTCTTGCGGTCGGCGAGCAGGCGGTCGAGGTCGGCCGGCGTTGCGATCAGGCGCAGCCGCCCGGCGGACTGTTCGGCGAAGCTCCGCAGTTTCTCGGCATGCCACAGCGAGCGCTGCAGCAACGAGAACCACGTCCGCGGCGGCTGCAGATCGATGATGGCGAGGTTGGTGATAGTGTCGGTATCGGCGCCGTTGGCATCATAGTTCTGGCCCTTGGGCGACTTGGTGACAGACGAGAACACCTGCAGCGCGTAGTGTCCCTCGATCAGGCGCGGCAGATCGATATGGCCGGGATCGGATCGCGCGATCAGGTCACGCTTCCACAGCAGGCTGTCCGCATGCATGTCCGCCACGTCGAGCGTCGCCTGCAAGGCCGTTGCGGCGGGCGTGATATCCTGCGCCACGCGCTGGACCCTGTTCTGCGCCCGGTCGATCCGCTCCGGGGCGACCGTGAAAAACCGAACGGCGGCGGCGATCAGGGCCACAACGATCAGCACCAGGCCGACCGAAAGCCATTTCCTCATGGACACCACCGCCATTGTCGACCAAAGGCGGCCGCGCTCGGCGGAAAGCTGGCCTCACCTCTGCGCCGGATGCAGCCGCGGCCACTAGCCCTGAGCGGCGTAAGCGCGTAAATACCGCCCGCGCTCCCTCCTTCAACCCTCCGGGACCCGTTCATGAACGCCGCATCCACCGTCATTCCGCTTCCCCCGCAGCCCTCGCTTCCCGTCGTCGGTGAATCCGGCACCTATCCGGTCCGCCGCATCTGGTGCGTTGGCCGCAACTATCTCGAGCATATCAGGGAGATGGGCAATGACGAGCGCGCGCCGCCATTCTTCTTCGGCAAGCATGCCGACATGCTGGTGCCCGACGGCGCGACCATCCCCTATCCGCCGCTGACCAAGGACCTGCATCACGAGGTCGAGCTGGTGGTGGCGATGAAGAGTGGCGGGCTGAACATTCCCGCCGACAAGGCGCTCGAGCATGTCTACGGCTATGCCGTCGGCATCGACCTGACCCGCCGCGACCTGCAGATCGCCTCGCGCAAGAAGGAGCGGCCCTGGGAGATCGGCAAGTCGTTCGACTATTCCGCGCCCTGCTCGGCGATCCAGCCGGCCGCGAAGATCGGCCACCCGACCGCGGGCAAGATCTGGCTCGCCGTCAACGGCAAGGAAGCCCAGAAGGGCGACCTCACCGAGCTAATCTGGAACGTGCCTGAGATCATCTGGCAGCTCTCGCAGCAGGTGAAGCTCGCCGCCGGCGACATCATCATGACCGGCACGCCCGCCGGCGTCTCGCAGCTGCAAGTGGGCGACAAGCTCGAATGCGGTGTCGACGGCGTCGGCAAGCTCGCGGTAACGATCGGCAAGCCGGAATAACCGCCTCAGGAACGAGGCAAGGCCCAAAGCCCCGGACCTCGAGTCCGGGGCTTTTTGCTGTGCGCGGTCAGCGCATCGTGCCGGGCATGCAGGGCGGCTCGGTGAAGGGGGCGGTCGCGAACGATCCGACCTTCGGCGCGCGCACACAATCGGTGGTCTTGCTGCTGACCGTCGTTGTCGTCATCGAAGCATTGGCGCGCCGCACCGCAGCGTTGTTGCCGGCGGCGGACACCTGGGCCGAACAGGCGGCTGCCGCAACCAGCGCAAGCGCCGCGAAGGTCAATTTGGTCATGGGATTTCTCCGTACGGTGGGTGAAGCCGACCTAGCTCGGCTCCTGTGATCAAAGACCGCGAGCGCCCCGAAATTATTTCATCACGCGCGATCACCGCGTCGCGAGCGCCCGATCACATCGGATGGAGCGGGGAATACCGGAGCGACCGGGGCACTCCATGTCATCAAGGCCGCGCGCAAAACGCGGCGACGACGGTATGGAGGTTTTCATGATCGATCTTCAACGACCCGGCGTACGACTTGGCTTGGCTGCGATTATGTCCGCGGCAATGGCGACCGCTTGCTTCGCACAGGCGGCGGTCCAGCAGCCCCGCGCCTACGCGTCAAACGAAACCGCGAGCAGGCCGTGGTCGGCGCCGGTCGGCCATCGCCAGCCGCGCGCCGCCGATGTTCCGGCGACGACATCGACATCGCAGCAGGTCATCGATCAGGAGGACGCGATCGTCGACCGCAAGATCAAGGGCATTTGCCGCGGCTGCTAGAGCATGATCCGGAAAAGTGCGAAGCGGTTTTCCGAGCAGGTCATGCTTAAAGACAAGGAGCCACACCTCGGTCTCGCCAGCGGCGGATCCTACTGCCTTTCGGCGGCGTGCGGCGCCGCCGGGCCGAAATGCGTCTTCTCGTATTCGAGCCACAGCTCGAGCAGCGCCATGAACGCCACCACCGCGCCGGCGGCGATGGCAAAATGCATCGCGCGGGTATGCGCGAAGCCGAGCAGCCAGGGCGAGACGATCAGCCAGCAGCCGACGACCAGGTTGATCCATTCTTCCCAGATCGAGAACGCGACGATCGCCGCCAGCGACATGATCGCGATCGCCGCGCCGCTGATCCTGAGATCGATCGCCGCGGTCGGATTGGCCTGCACGAACAGCCACGGCGCAGCGAGCAGAAAAATTGCTGCGATGAGGTTATAGAGATCGAGCGCGGATTCTTTTCGCCACTTCATCATCGATTGCTCCCTTGCTACTCAAACCCGCTGCTGATGCGCCTCGGGCGCATTGATGTCCCTGCCCGTGTAGTCGGTCATCATCGCGGTCGCGACCAGCGTGATGATTGCGCAAGCCGCGATATAGGCCGCGATCGCGGTCGCCGAATGGAACGTGCCGAACAGCCAGGTCGCGATCAGCGGTGCCGGACCGCCGGCGATCACGGAAGCAAGCTGATAGCCGAGCGAGGCGCCGCTGTAGCGCAGGCGACCAGTAAAGCTCTCTGCGATCAGGGCCGCCTGCGGGCCGTACTGCATGTCGTGCGGAATCAGCGACAGGAAGATCGCAAGGAAGATGATCGTTTCCGATCCGGTGTTAAGCATCGCGAAATAGATGAAGCCGAACACGCCGGTCACGGCAGCGCCGATCATGTACATGTTCTTGCGGCCGATCTGATCGGAGATGTGCCCGCACAGCGGGATCGAGACGAACGACAGCACCGAGGCCGCGAGCACCGCGGTCAGCAGGAAGTCACGCGAGACGTGCAGCGTTCCGACGCCGTAGGAGAACACGAAGGCGGTGAAGATGTAGAACGGCGCCTGCTCGGACATCCGCGCGAAGGCGGACAGCAGGATCTCCTTCGGATGATCGCGGATCACCGTCAGCATCGGCGTGCGGTCGAGCTGACGCTCGGCCAGCAGCTTGCTGAACACAGGCGTTTCCAGAATGCCGAGCCGGATGTAGAGGCCGACACCGACCAGGACGATGCTGAGCGCGAACGGAATGCGCCAGCCCCACGACAGGAACTGGTCGCCCGACATCTGGCTGAAAGCCAGCACCGCGAGATTGGCGAGGAACAGTCCGCAGGGCACGCCGAATTGCGGCCATGACGCGATCAGGCCGCGGGAGCGATCGTTGCGCGCCCATTCCATCGACATCAGCACCGAGCCGCCCCATTCGCCGCCGACGCCGACGCCCTGGATGAAGCGCAACACGGTCAGGATCACCGCACCCCAGATGCCGATGCTGGAATAGGTCGGCACCAATGCGACCGCCGCGGTCGCCAGTCCCATCAACAGCAGCGTCGCGATCAGCGTCGACTTGCGGCCGATGCGGTCACCATAGTGCCCGAAGATCGCAGCCCCGATCGGCCGCGCGACGAAGCCGACCGCATAGATGGCGAAGGCCTCGAGCGTGCCGACCCAGGGATCGGAATGCGGAAAGAACAGTTTTGCGAAAACCAGGCCGGTGACGGTGCTGTAGAGAAAGAAGTCATACCACTCGATCGCGGTCCCGACGGTGGAGGCGATCACCGCACGGCGCATCTGCAGCTGATGCTCGGATGGTGTGAGCCGGTTGGCGTCGAGGCCGGGGGTCAGACCAAGCGTTGGGCCAAATCTTGCCATGGGGGTGTCTCCCTCGCACAGCCCCCCGACGGATATTGACTGTGGTTTGTTTGAGCACGAACGATAACGCGCGCCGGAAAGTTCCACCGGGATGGACCGTCGAGGCTTGAACTTTAGTCGGCCTTCAGTCGGCCACGGCGAGCGACGGATCGCAACGCGTCGAGGGCGTCGTCCGCCACCGCTCGCCCACCGGGGGGACCATGCTTCGCAGATGGCTGCCGGATTCGGCAGCCGCCGGGCGGCTTCGTCAATCTGCCGCGCTTCGTCTCATGACAGCCCGAGCGCCCGCCCGTCGCTGCGCGGATCATGCGCCCCGGTGATGCTTCCGTCGGCGTCGATCCGGATCGCACCCGGATGTCCCGCGAGCGGGCTCTGGGCCGGTATCGGACTGATTTCGTGGCCTCGCCCGGCGAGCGCCTTCAAGACCTCTTCACCGGCATCCTTCTCCAGCTTCAGGCTGTCGCGCGCATCGGAGAACGTCTTGCCGAGCAGGAAGCGCGGTCGCGACAGCGCGGTGAGCGGATCCATGTTGTAGTCAATCAGCCTGGTCAGCACCGCCGCGAGCGTCTGCGGCTGGCCGTCGGCTCCCTGCGTGCCGTACAGCAGATGCGGCCGTCCGCCCTTGAGATAGATTCCCGGATTGAGCGTGTGGAACGGCCGCTTGCCTGGCTTGAGGCAGTTGGGGTTCGCCGGGTCGAGGTTGAACGACGCACCGCGGTTGTGCCAGATGATGCCGGTGTCGCCGGCCACCATGCCGCTTCCCCAATCGTAGTAGACGGTTTGCAGCATGCTGACGCAATTGCCGTCCCGGTCGGTCGCGGCGAGATAAACCGTGTCGCCCTTCTTGAACACGTGCGGCCACGGCATCGCCTTCTCGAGGTTGATCGCCTTCGCGCGCGCGTCGAGGTAGCTCGCCGAGAGCAGCTGATTGACCGGAACGTCGACGAATTCCGGATCGCCGATGTAGCGGCTGCGGTCGATGAAGGCCTGCTTCACCGCTTCGACCAGCAGGTGATAGTAGTCCGCGCTCCCTTCCGGATATTTCGCGAGCTCGAAGCGGTCGAGGATACCCATGATCTCGAGTGTCGTGAGACCCTGCGTCGGCGGGCGCAGCCCGAGCAGCTCGCCGCCGCGATAGCCGACGCGCAACGGCGTCTCGTCGCGCGCGCGGCAGCGTGCCAGATCGTCGGCGGTCAGCGGCGAGCCGATCTGCTTCAGTCCGGCCGCAATGCGCGCGGCGAGCTTTCCTTCGTAGAAATCACGCCCGCCGTTTGCCGCCAGCATCTCCAGCGATTTCGCGAGTTCAGGCTGGACCAGCGGCTCGCCGATTTCAGGCATCCGGCCGGCGGGCATGAAGATGCGCTGGATGTCGGGCCAGTCCTTCAAGTTCTTCGCTTCCATGTCCTGCCAGAAGCGCTGCGACGGCGTGACCGGGAAGCCCTTGCCGGCGTATTCGATCGGGCGCTCGAACAGCGACGCCCAGCTCTGCTTTCCGGCCCAGGACTTGCGGCTGAAATCGAACGCCTGGTCCCAGACGTCGACGGTCGTGGCCGCGGTCAGCGCCGACCCAGGCCCCCGGATCGGGACCGAGCCGCTGTAGTTCGGCAGGTTGAGCGCAGCCTGACCTGCACCGGACAGCGTCCGCACATTTCCCTTGCGGTCGCTGATCACCATGAAGCTGTCGCCGCCGAGGCCGCTGAAATGCGGATAGGTCACGCACAGCGTGGCACCGATGGCGATGACCGCCTCGATCGCATTGCCGCCCTTGCGCAGCACCTCGAGCCCTGCCTGCGTGGCAAGTTCGTGCGGGCTCGTCACCATGCCAGTCTTCGATCGCGCCAGCGCGCCCGTATTGTCGAGGGCCCGGAGCGGTCGCGGCGCCGCCGCGGCGACCGCCGTGAGCATGGACCCGACCAGCAACTCCCTGCGCGACATGCCAAGATTGGCCATTCGACTTCCCTCCCCGTTTCCTCGTTGTGTCGACGTTGTGCGATCACGGGCTGCGGACACCGCGACGTCCAAATCCCCGAAGGACCGCCACTGGCATTTGGCATACCAAGATTGAAGAAAATTCTTACTTCGGTCAAGCCCGTTGAGAAGGCGTAAGCGAGGTCGAGCCCATCCTGACCCGATCATGATGGTCATAAAATCGATGCGGGGCCGCGCGCGGCCCGGAGGATCGCCCCGCACCGACGCGCCGAGCTCTAAGCCCGATCGCTGCGGCGGTACGGCACGTAGCGCGGCGTCCAGACCTTGGCGTGAATCCGCGCCTCGACCTGGTCGATCGGAACGTTGCTCGCCAATCCCTCCTTGTGCGCCTGCAGCGCGACCGCAAGCGCCACGGTCTGCGAGACGTCGCGCAACGCGCTGACCGGCGGCAGCAGATTGTGCTTCGGGTTGTCGCGCGCCGGCGAGACGCTGGCCAGCGCCTTGGCGGCGGCCATGAACATGCCGTCGCTGACCCGGCTGGCACCGACCGCGAGCGCGCCGACGCCGACCCCCGGGAAGATGTAGGAGTTGTTGGTCTGGTCGACCTTGAAGCGCGCGCCGTCGCGCATGATCGGCGGGAACGGGCTGCCGACACCGATCAACGCCCGCCCCTCGGTCCACGCCTCGATATCGACCGGCGTCGCCTCCTCGCGCGAGGTCGGGTTGGACAGCGGGAAGATCACCGGCCGCTTGTTGCACTCGGCCATCGCGCGGACGATCGGTTCGGAGAACGCGCCGGCCTGCCCGGAGACGCCGATCAGCACCGTCGGCCTCGCGTTGCGCACGACGTCGAGCAGCGCGATCTTGTCGGGATGGCTGAGCTGCCAGCTCGCGATCGCCTGCCTGTCCTGCACGAACGGAAGCTGGAACGGGGCGAGCCCGCCCATGCCCTGGAGCAGCAGCCCGTCGCGGTCGACCATGAAGAAGCGCTTCGCCGCCTCGCTCTCCGACAGGCCGGCATCGACCATCGCGGCGCGGATCAGGCTGGCGATGCCGCAGCCGGCCGAGCCTGCGCCCAGCACGGCGACGCGCTGCTCGGTGAGCGGCACGCCGGTGACGTTGATCGCGGAGAGCAAGGCGCCGGTCGCCACCGCCGCGGTGCCCTGAATGTCGTCGTTGAAGGTCAGGAGCCGGTCGCGATAGCGCTCGAGCATGCGCGTCGCGTTGTTCTTGGCGAAATCCTCCCACTGCAGCAGGACGCGCGGCCAGCGCTTCACCACCGCCGCGACGAAAGCCTCGATGAAGTCGTCATAGGCCTGGCCGCGGACGCGCTCGTTGCGCCAGCCGACATAGAGCGGATCGGCGAGGCAATCGGGATTGTCGGTGCCGACGTCGAGCATGATCGGCAGCGTCGTCGCCGGATGCAGGCCGCCGCAGCCGGTATAGAGCGCGAGCTTGCCGATCGGGATGCCCATGCCGCCGGCGCCCTGGTCGCCGAGGCCGAGGATGCGCTCGCCGTCGGTCACCACGATCGCCTCGACGTGATCGAAGCGCGGATGGGCGAAAATGCGGTCGATCCGGTGCTGATGTGGGATGCTGAGGAACAGCCCGCGCGGCTTGCGGAACAGCCGACTGAATTTTTGGCAGCCCTCGCCGACGGTCGGCGTGTAGACGATCGGCAACAGCTCTTCCAGGTTGCCGACCAGGAGCGCGTAGAACAGCGTCTCGTTGGTGTCCTGCAGCTCGCGCAGAAAGGCATAGCGCTCGATGTCGGTCTCAAAACCGCGCAGCGCCTCGAGGCGGCGCGAGACCTGCTCGTCCAGCGTCAAAATATTGGGCGGCAACAGGCCATGCAGGTCGAACGCCTCGCGCTCGGCCTCGGAGAACGCCGTGCCCTTGTTCAGCTGCGGATCGGCCAGCAGCTCGTAGCCGCTCAGCGCAGTGGTCGCAAAAGCTCCTGATGACTCCGACATGGCAAGGTCCCCTCAATGCGAAACGCCAGATCGGACGTTATCACGCCCACGTAACGGATCGGAGCGCGAAGGCGCGCCGCCGCGCAAAGTTGAACGGCCCCGACGCTGCGGCTGCACCTCCTGATCGACACCAACATACCTTGGTATAGCCCGCCTGATTCCTTGTGATGGCCCGTGCTTACGCCCGTACAGTTGAGCGATGGCGAGAGATTTTTACACTCGCGGCTACTCCAACGTGATCAGGATCACTGCTCCGAGCCGTCAATCGCAAGACTGTCACGCGTGGCAGGTGTCGACTGGAACGCGGGTTTCGAGGACCACTCAGATGATCGTCAACATTCAGAAGCTGAACGGCCTGTGGCACCTGATCGTCGGGTCGTGCAAGATCCGAACTCCGTTCCTGGAGACCCAGGACAGGGAGTGGGTCGTCGCCTATGCCAGGCGAATCTACCCTGGCGCCAAGGTTTTCGAGCGCGACTGACGCTGTTCCGCCTCACAGCTCTCGTCCCAGACAAAAAGCCCTGGAGCATGCTTCGGGGCTTTTGCTTCCAACGCGGCAACGCCGCCGCGGTCAGTGCAGCGCCGACATCACGATCAGGCCGAGGATCAGCGCGGTCGCGGAATATTTGAGCGTGTAATACACGTTCCGATTCCACTCCTTCACCTTGCGGCTGGCGAGATGGATCTCGTAGAGCTTGCCGAACACCTTGTTCAGCGCGCCGACGTGCTCGCCGTCAACGTTCTGGGTCGCCGACGCCTTGACGATGTTGTGGCTGACCCAGCGGTTCATCGCCGTCATGAAGCCGAACTTCATCGGGCGCTCGACGTCGCAGAACAGGATGATGCGGTTGACGTCGGTCTTGTTCTCGGCGCTGTGGATGAAGGTTTCGTCGAACATGAAGGCCTCGCCGTCGCGCCAGACGCATTCGACGCCGTCGACGAGGATGCGGCACTGGTTCGAGTTCGGCGTCACGAGGCCGAGGTGATAGCGCAGCGAGCCGGCGAAGGGATCGCGGTGCGCCCCGAGCTTACCGCCCGGCGGCAGCATCGCGAACATCGCGCCATGCACGTTCGGAATCGAGTTGAGCAGCTCCACCGTCTTCGGGCACAGCGTCCGCGCCGACGGCAGGAAGTCGTCGTACCATTTCAGATAGAAGCGCTTCCAGCCGCTCTTGAAGAAGGAGTAGAAGCCCCAGTCGTTGTTCTTGGCCGCGGCACGGATGAAGCCTTCGTCGAACAGGCGCGTGGCCTCGTCCCGGATCGTCTCCCAATTGTCGGAGAGCTTCTTGAGCTCGGGAAACTGCTCAACCGGAATCACCGGCGTGTTGGGCACGGCGGAGCCAGCATACATCAGCACATTGTAGGGCGCGAGGTAGGTCGAGTGATCGCCGAGCTGGCGAGCGAAGCGCAACCGATGCTTGCCGCGGAAGTGGACGTAGAGCGTAGAGGCCACCAGCACGTAAAGAATGACGAGCTGCGGCGCGAAGAGCTGTCTCAACATGATCCGTCTATGATCGCTGCCCGCCGACGCCCTTCATGCCCCGCCCCGCAGGAGCCTTGCCCTTCACGGGCGGCCCAGTCCGGGCGGCGAGACGCGTCGCCGTCCGCGAAAACTCCCCTGTTTCATAGTGACTTGGCACTGCGGCGCGGTCTGGCAAATGAGCCGGAATCGTTGCCGCGGTGCCGTCCCGGACGAGCCAATGTAAGCGTTCGCTCACCAAATGTGAAGCATCGCGCCGCACTGGTGCCAACCTTGTGACACTATTCACACACCTAATTCGCCATTGACAAACTGATTAGACAATTCCTAATCCTGAGATGACCCGCCGAAGAACGCGGACGTCCAAAGGGAGGAATGATGAGACAGTTTCTGGCGGCAGCCATTGTCGCGGTGATCACCACGGCCGCTCACGCCCAGGTTTCCGACGACGTCGTGCGCATCGGTGTGCTGACCGACCTGTCGAGCTGGGGACGCGACAATTCGGGCCCGGGCTCGGTCGAGGCGGCCAGGATGGCGGTCGAGGAATTCGGCCCCACCGTGCTCGGCAAGCCGATCGAGATCATCTCCGCCGACCACCAGATGAAGACCGATGTCGGCGTGCAGATCGTGCGTGGCTGGTTCGACAACGGCAAGGTCGACGCCGTCGTCGACATCCCGAATTCCGGCATCGCGATCGCCGTGCACAACATGGTGCGCGAGCGCAACAAGATCGCGCTCTTGTCCGGTCCCGGCGCGAGCTCGCTGACCGACGAACTGTGCAGCTCCAACACGGTGCATTTCGCCTACGACACCTACGCGCTCTCCAAGGTGACGGCCTCGGCCGTGATCAAGGAAGGCGGCAAGTCCTGGTTCTTCGTCACCGCGGATTACGCCTTCGGCCAGCAGCTCGAGAAGGACGCGACGCGCTTCATCAACGAGATGGGCGGCAAGGTGCTCGGCAGCGTCAAGCATCCGACCAACACCGCCGACTTCTCCTCCTTTGCGCTGCAGGCGCAGAGCTCGAAGGCCGACGTGGTGGCGTTCGCCAATGCCGGCCAGGACACCGACAATTCGATCAAGCAGTCCGGCGAGTTCGGCCTCGTGCAGGGCGGCCAGAAGCTGGTCGGCCTCTTGATGTTCGATACCGACGTGCATGCGATCGGCCTCAACGCCGCGCAGGGCACCTACATGACGACGGCGTCATACTGGAACATGGACGAGAAGACGCGCGCCTGGTCGAAGAAGTTCTACGCCCGCGCCAATGTGATGCCGACCATGATCCAGACCGGCGTCTACGGCTCGGTGCTGCATTATCTCAAGGCGATCCAGGCCGCCGGCACCGACGATCCGAAGGCGGCGATGGCCAAGATGCGCGAGCTGCCGATCGAGGACACCTTCGTGCATGGCGGCAAGCTGCGCGAGGACGGCCGCGTGATCCGCGACATGTATCTGGCGAAGGTGAAGAAGCCTTCGGAGTCCAAGGAGCCGTGGGATTATCTCGACATCGTCAAGACAGTGAAGGGCGAGGATGCCTATCGTCCGATCTCCGAGTCGAAGTGCCCGCTGCTCAAGAAATAGGATCGATCGCGTGGCCAACGAACAAACCCAGGAAACGTATCATTGCGACGCGCTGGTCGTCGGCTCCGGCTGCGCCGGGCTGTCGGCGGCGGTCACCGCCGGCCATCACGGCCTCAAGGTCCTGGTGGTCGAAAAGGAGCCGCGGTTCGGCGGCACCACCGCGCGCTCCGGCGGCTGGCTGTGGATCCCCGGCACCTCGCTGGCCAAGGCCTGGGGCATCGAGGAGAGCCCCGATCAGGCCAAAACCTATCTGCGCCACGAGGCCGGCAACAGCTTTGATGCCGCGCGCGTCGATGCGTTCCTGACCGAAGGGCCGAAGGCGGTCGAATTCTTCACCACCAGCACCGCGGTGCGCTTCGACATGCCGCTGACCTTCCCGGACTATCATGCGGAAGCGCCGGGCGGCGCGCAGGGCGGCCGCTCGATGGTGACGCGGCCGTTCGACGCCCACGAGCTCGGCGACGCCCTTAAGAATCTCGGCAGCCCCCTGCCCGAGCTCACCGTGTTCGGCATGATGCTCGGCTCCGGCAAGGAGATTGTGCATTTCATGCGCGCGACGAGATCGCTGACCTCGGCGGCCTATGTCGCCAAACGGCTGTCGAAGCACGCCATCGACGTGATGCGCAACGGCCGCGGCATGACGCTGACCAACGGCAACGCGCTCGCCGGACGGCTGGCGAAATCCGCCTTCGACCTCAAGATCCCGCTTTGGCTCAACTCGCCGGTGCGCGAATTGATCGTCGAGAACGGCGCGGTGCGCGGCGCGGTCGTCGTGCGTGAAGGGCGCACGATCCGCGTCAACGCCAAGCGTGGCGTGGTGCTCGCCTGCGGCGGCTTCCCGCATGACGTCGCGCGACGGCAGAAGATGTTTCCGCACGCCCCCACTGGAAAAGAGCATTATTCGCCGGGCCCGACCGGCAACACCGGCGACGGCTTGCGCCTTGCGGAATCCGCCGGCGGCCGCGTCGACGACTCGCTGCCGAACGCCGCGGCCTGGGTGCCGGTCTCGGTCACGACGCGCAAGGACGGCTCGAAGGGCGTGATGCCGCATTTCATCGATCGCGCCAAGCCGGGCGTGATCGCGGTGATGGCCGATGGCAGGCGCTTTGCCAATGAAGGCAATTCCTACCACGACTTCGTGCAGGCGATGATCAAGGCGGCGAAGCCCGGCGAGGAGATCGCGGCGCATCTCATCTGCGATCACGAGACGCTGCGCAAATACGGCCTCGGCTGCGTGCCGCCGCGCCCGATGCCGCTCGGCCATCATCTGAAGACCGGCTATCTCAAGCGCGGCGCGACGCTGACGGAGCTCGCCGCGCAGGCCGGCATCGACGCCAAGGCGCTCGAGGCGACCGTCGCGGAGTTCAACACCACCGCGGCGGAGGGACGCGATCCCGCCTTCGGCAAGGGCTCGCGCGCCTATAACCGCTACCAGGGCGATGCGCTGCACGGGCCCAATCCCTGCATCGCGCCGATCCAGCACGGGCCGTTCTACGCCATCAAGATGGTGATCGGCGATCTCGGCACCTATGCCGGCATAAGGACCGATGCCAATGCCCGCGCGCTCGACGCCGACGGCCGGCCGATCGCCGGCCTCTATGCCGCCGGCAACGACATGGCGAGCATCATGGGCGGCAACTATCCCGGCGCCGGCATCACACTCGGGCCTGCGCTGACCTTCGGCTACATCGCGGGCAGGCACATCGCCGGCGTGGCGGCGGAAGGAAGCGCGCCATGAGCGCAATGGCGACTCTGCTCGCAGGCAAGCGCGCGCTGGTGACGGGCGCTGCGCACGGCAACGGTCGCGCCATCGCGCTTGGCCTCGCGGCGCATGGCGCGGACGTTGTAGTGACCGACATCGATCGCGCCGGCGCCGAGCAAACCGCGGCCGACATTCGCCAGCACGGCGGCGCGGCATGGCCGTTCGAGCTCGATGTCACCGATGCGGAGGCGTGCTCCGCGCTGGCGCAGCGTGCGGCGCGCGAGGTCGGGCCGATCGCGATCCTGGTCAACAATGCCGGCATCATCATCCGTGAGGGCATCGGCTCGCCCCGTGCACGCGAGAATTGGCGGCGGGTGCTCGACGTCAACCTGACCGGCACATTCAACGTCACCCACGCCTTCCTGTCGGCATTGCGCGAGACGCGCGGCACGATCATCAATCTCGGCTCGATCGCGTCCTTCCTCGGCGTTGCCGATACGCTGGGCTATGCGCCGTCCAAGGGGGGCGTCAAGCTCCTCACCCAGGCGCTCGCCCGCGAGCTTGCCGCCGACGGCATTCGTGTCAATGCGATCGCGCCCGGCGTGATCGAAACGGCGATGACCGAAGCGACCCGCAACGACCCGGGCCGGCTCGCCGGATTTCTGGGCCGCACACCGCTCGGCCGCGTCGGGCAGCCGGAGGAGCTGGTCGGCCCGGTGGTGTTCCTCGCATCGGAGCTGGCATCTTATGTGAACGGCGTGACCATGCCGGTCGACGGAGGGTTTCTCGCCGTATAAGCACATTGTCGGAGCTGGCAGGGCCACATGACGAGAGAGAGCCGCGGCATACAGTCGATCGAGGTCGGCGGAGAATTGCTCCGCGCGCTGGCCCGCAGCGGCGAACCGATGATGCTGCGCGATCTCGCCCGCGAAGCCGGCATGCCGCCGGCCAAGGCGCATCCCTATCTCGTCAGCTTTTCCCGCATCGGCCTGATCGAGCAGGACGAGACCACTGGCCGTTACGAGATCGGGGCGCTGGCGCTCGAGCTCGGCCTGATCAGCCTGCGCCGGCAGTCGGCGGTACGGATCGCAACGCCGCGGATCGCAGCGCTCGCCGACAGCATCAATCACGCGGTGTCGCTGTCGGTCTGGGGCACCCACGGTGCGACCGTGGTGCGGCTCGAGGAGCCGAGCCATCCGGTGCATATCGCGATGCGCGTCGGATCGGTGGTGGCGCTGCTCGAGACCGCGACCGGCCGCGCCTTCGCCGCCTTCATGCCGCCGAACGCGATCAGGACTGCGCTCGACAGTGGCCTCGATCGCCTCGGCGTCGGCTACAATCCGAAGCGTCCGCCGGCGGACGCGAAGACGGCCGATATCCTCGCCGAGGTCCGCAGCCGCGGGCTGGCGCGGGCGATCGGCGATCCCTTGCCCGGCGTCAACGCCTTCGCCGCGCCGGTGTTCGATCACGCCCGCCACGTCGCGCTGGTCATCACAGCGATGGGCCCGGAGGGCACCTTCGACGCCAGCTGGGACAGCGCAATTGCAACTGCGCTGCGCGATTGTGCGGGCGAGATCTCACGGCAACTGGGGCACAGCGCCGGCGACCGAAAGACCGTGACCTAAACACGCTCGTCCGGCTCCCTCCTCGCGCGCAAGTGACCACTGAGTTGCCCTACATGGCAAGTCCTCCGGTGCTTATCCGGAGCACAACTCAGTGTATGATGTGTCCGTCTCACCCGATCGAGGGGGGCTGCGCATCGTCACGGATGTTACGGTGAGATGCGATTGACGCCCGAGCGCGCGTAGTGGCTGGTGTCTTCAAAGCGCGCAGCGCCTTTGCGAAAGAAAGTACGTCCGATCGGCGCATCAAGCTAACATCGAACCAGATTTAAGACTTGCGGCAACACTCTCCGAATCGGCGCGCGGCACTCCAGCCTCCACGACCTCCCGGGATACTGCGCGGCTGCATCCAACAGCGAAACACGACACCGACCGGTGACGAAATGACACGATTGATGAAATCAGCGACCATCACCAGGTTCATAAGCGAGCTGTGCTGCCGTTCACTCATGCTCTGTTCAAGCTATTTAGATTAGGACGGATCGGGAAGCAATATCGATACGTCCGCAGCCAGCTCGAGACGGTGCTTCATCAGGTTCTTCCAGTAAACTCGTCCGCGTGACCAATATATAGCCGACTCGCTCACAGCTTGCAGAGGTATTGACGTCCATTCGTATTTGGATCGGATCCGTCGCTAGACGACAAGAAGAGCGCTCCACCCCAATGCGAATATGCGCCTCGCCCAATTTTCTGGATCGTGTCATGAGCTGAGTGGGGTGGTCCAAGGAGCTTACCATCCTCGAACAATGCGAGGCTAGAACTTATGGGGCTCGTACTGTCGTCACCCCGCGGAAGATAATCCGGCAGTGTCGCACCCCACATTAAGCCGCCGTTGCTCGCAAACGACTCGATACGAAACTCGGTCGGTTTACCGGACTCGATCCGGCGACCGTTCTCAATCTCGAAGGGACTGAACCACTCGATCGCGTCGGATAGATGGCGTTGACCTGTAAATTTCCGGCCGTACAGGCTTTGGATTGGGATTGCCCAATCGAGGGAATCGGGACGCTTGCGGGCGACGAGCATGTGGAAGGCGATTCTTTGGTCGAAGGTGCCGATAAGGCCTTCGCCGTACGAGCCGAGCAGGGCTGGTTTAACGAGCCAGCGCGGCGACTGCGGAGAGAAGTGGAGCGAAATCGAGTTGAGCAGATCGAATTTCACCGCCGCATAATAGTCAAGCATGAGCGTAGGGCTGAATTGATAGAAGCCATGATCAACGCAATTGCTCATCGGCAAGATATGGACGGCAAGGCCGCCGGGACGCAGCATGCGCGAGATGTTGGTGAGCGCGTTCGGAACGTGAAAGACGTGCTCCAGCGTCCCGCCGTTAAGCACCACGCCGAAGCGGCCGATCAATTCAGGTGGAAGACTTTCATTGTTTAGATCAAACTCGAAATCGGCGCCCTCGTATTTGCTGATGTCGATGCTTGACAGATCATTTAGCCCTCCGCACATTTGAAAATAACGAGCCGCGCTCATAGGGCGATCGGCGGATGCCCATAGCGAAACCTTCTCTATGGCTTTAGTAAAGGCTTTCTCTGAGAAGCCGCAGTCCATCACACCAAGCGTTGCGACCGGCCCGTTGGCATGGTGTGCCAAAAGCCACCCGCGCAATAGGACTGCAACGTTGAGCGCCAAACCCATGATGATGCCTCACTTTGGAGGGGCAGCGCATTTGCCTCCCCTACTGACTAGCCGATTGCGGGGTAAGAGCCGCAGGGCAAGTAGCTCTGTAACCCGAGAGAGCCGACCCTAGCAACCCGAGCCTTGGCAAGCCATCTCTGATTTCCCGAATCCGAAAGGGACCTTATTGCACGGCCCATTTTGGTATGACCGGTCCTCGACCGGTGCACGGGGGCGACCAGTCAAATTGCGTGCGGCATCCCAGCTTGATGCACGAGCCTGCCTAGCAAAAAGCCCCGGGCGAGGCCGGGGCTCTTCACGTGATCGATTGCTGCGGGCGCGGATCAGTAGCGGTAGTGATCCGATTTGTACGGACCTTCCTGCTTCACGCCGATATAGTCGGCCTGGTCCTTGCGCAGCTCGGTCAGCTTGACGCCGATCTTGGCGAGGTGCAAGCGGGCGACCTTCTCGTCGAGCGTCTTGGGCAGCACGTAGACCTTCTTGGCATACTTGCTGTCCTTGTTATTGGCGAACAGCTCGATCTGCGCCAGCGTCTGGTTGGTGAAGGAGGCCGACATCACGAAGGACGGGTGGCCCATCGCATTGCCGAGGTTCACGAGGCGGCCTTCCGACAGCATGATGATGCGGTGCTTGTCGGGGAATTCGATCTCGTCGACCTGCGGCTTGATGTTGGTCCACTTCAGATTGCGAAGGCTCGCGATCTGAATCTCGTTGTCGAAGTGACCGATGTTGCAGACGATGGCGCGATCCTTCATCGCGCGCATGTGCTCGATGGTGATGATGTCCTTGTTGCCGGTGGCGGTGACGAAGATGTCGGCGCGCGGCGCCGCGTCTTCCATGGTCACGACCTCATAGCCTTCCATCGCCGCCTGCAGCGCGCAGATCGGATCGACCTCGGAGACCATGACGCGGCAGCCGGCCTGGCGCAGCGAGGCGGCCGAGCCCTTGCCGACGTCGCCGAAGCCGGCGACCATCGCGACCTTGCCCGACAGCATCACGTCGGTGCCGCGGCGGATGCCGTCGACCAGCGACTCGCGGCAGCCATAGAGATTGTCGAACTTCGACTTGGTGACGCTGTCGTTGACGTTGATCGCCGGGAACAGGAGCGTGCCCTTGTTGGCCATCTCGTAGAGGCGATGCACGCCCGTGGTGGTCTCTTCCGAGACGCCCTTGATGTTCTTGGCGATCTCGGCGAACCAGCCCTTCGGCTTCTCCTTCAAGAGGCGCTTGACCAGCGCGTAGAAGATCTCCTCTTCCTCGGAGCCCGGCTTGTCGAGGAAGGCGGTGTCGCCCTGCTCGGCGCGGTAGCCGGCATGCACCAGCATGGTGGCGTCGCCGCCGTCATCGAGGATCATGTTCGGCGTGCCGCCGCCGTGCCAGTCGAACAGCTTCGCGGTGTAGTCCCAGTACTCGGTCAGCGTCTCGCCCTTGACGGCGAACACCGGAATGCCGGCGGCGGCGATCGCGGCTGCGGCGTGATCCTGGGTCGAATAGATGTTGCAGGAGACCCAGCGGATGTCGGCGCCGAGCGCGGCCAACGTCTCGATCAGCACTGCGGTCTGGATCGTCATGTGCAGCGAGCCCGCGATGCGCGCGCCCTTCAGCGGCTGCTTGGGGCCGAACTCCTCGCGGGTGGCCATCAGGCCGGGCATCTCGGTCTCGGCCAGCGAGATCTCCTTGCGGCCGAAATCGGCGAGCGCAATGTCCTTGACGATGTAGTCGGTGAAGCCGGGCTTCGTGGGGGCGTTCATTTGAGCGTCCTGTTGTTGAACGGGTCGTTCCGGGGCGCCTCGAAGAGGCGAACCCGGAATCTCGAGGTGATGATTAGGGATTCCGGGTTCGCTCGCTCTCGCGAGCGCCCCGGAATGACGCAAGTATCAGAGCGCGCGCTTCAGCTGCTCGACGAGATCGGTCTTCTCCCAGGAGAAGCCGCCCTCATTGTCGGGCGTGCGGCCGAAATGACCGTAGGCCGAGGTGCGCGCGTAGATCGGGCGGTTGAGATCGAGATGGCTGCGGATGCCGCGCGGCGTCAGATCCATCGCCTTGGCCGCCGCCTTCTCGAGCTGATCCTCCGACACCTTACCGGTGCCGTGGGTGTCGATGTAGATCGACAGCGGACGCGCCACGCCGATGGCATAGGCGAGCTGCAGCGTGCAGCGGTCGGCAAGACCGGCCGCGACGATGTTCTTGGCGACATAGCGCGCGGCATAGGCGGCCGAGCGGTCGACCTTGGTCGGATCCTTGCCGGAGAACGCGCCGCCGCCATGCGGAGCCGCGCCGCCATAGGTGTCGACGATGATCTTGCGGCCGGTCAGGCCGGAGTCGCCGTCGGGACCGCCGATGAAGAACTTGCCGGTCGGATTGATGTGCCAGATCGTCTTGTCGGTGATCCACTCCTTCGGCAGCGCCTCGCGGACGTAGGGCTCGACGATGTCGCGGATCTGCTTGGACGACAGGTCCTCGACCAGATGCTGGTGCGAGACCACGATCTCGCGGACGCCGACCGGCTTGCCGTTCTCGTACTGCACCGTGACCTGGCTCTTGGAGTCCGGACCCAGCACCTTCTCGCGGCCGGAGTGGCGCGCTTCGGAGATCAGCCGCAGGATCTTGTGGGCGTAGAAGATCGGCGCCGGCATCAGGTCCGGCGTCTCGTTGGTGGCGTAACCGAACATGATGCCCTGGTCGCCGGCCCCCTCTTCCTTGACCTCGCCCGGTTGCAGCGCGTCGACGCCCTGCGCGATGTCGGCCGACTGCGGATGCAGCAGGATCTCGATGTCGCAGTTCTTCCAGTGGAAGCCGTCCTGCTCGTAGCCGATGTCCTTGATTGCAGAGCGAACCACGCTCTCGATGTGGTCGTTGGTGACCGAGCTCGGGCCGCGCGTTTCGCCGGCGATCACCACCTTGTTGGTGGTCGCGAGCGTCTCGCACGCCGCGCGGATCTGCCACGGGTCGATGCCCGCTTTCGGTCCCTCGCGATAGAACAGATCGACGATCTCATCCGAAATACGATCACAGACCTTGTCCGGATGGCCTTCCGAGACCGACTCGCTGGTGAACAGGTAAGACGCGCGCATCAAGCAAACCCCTTGTTAAGTCGAAGTCCGACGTTGGTTGGTGAATATGTCCCCGGCATGTCAGTCTCGTCGCCGCGAGATGACGTAGGATTCGTCGTAGAACCACAGCCCGTTGTGTTTGCGGAGAACTTCGCGCGTGGCCTCGAGAGCTCGTCCGTTTTCGGTCGTTTCGGTCAACCGCTCATCTTCGATCTGCGCGACATACACCGCCGCATTCCACGCAGCAAAGGCCGTCGAGGTTCCGATCGAGCCGGTTACCTCATTGGGCAGCGCTTCCATATCATATCGGAAGATCGAACGGTTATCGGCGTAGGCGTTGAAGTTCAGCTCGCGGCCGGCGGAGCCCAGTTCGTATTTCACCGCGCGCAGTATCTCATGGCGGCTGACGGCGAAAGGATTTTCTCCGGGCCAGACCGCTTGAATCATTTCAAGCCCGGGATCGCCGCCGTGGGAGTGGATTCCTATCAGCCGCCCGCCGCCGCGCAGCGCGCGGGCCAGCGGCGCGATAATCCGCTTGGCGCGGAAGTTCACCGAGGATTTGGCACGGTAAGGTTGCGAGGCGATCACAAGATCGAAATTGGCTTCGGTGCGGCCGGCCCGCGGAATGATGGAATCGAGCAGGAACCGGTGATCGTCCCGGTACAGGACCAGCGCCACCGGCCGCTCATAGATCGGCATCGCATTGCCGGGGCTGAGATTGGCGCGCCAGTTCTGCTCCAGAAACGGACCGAGTTCGGCGATCTGGGCCTCGAACTCACCCGACGACGCTCCCCGCAGAGCTACCTCGTGCCAGATCATGCTGGCGGCCGCCGCGGAGTTCTTGGGCGTCAGCCACGGCGCCTCGGCGTAATACATGTTGGTGAACACGAAGACGCTGGCCGGATGCTCGAACAGGCGGTCGGGGACCTTGTCGAGGGTGAGGCGGACGTCCTCGAGGCTCAGTTCCTTGCCGGCGACATAGAACGGCATATGTGGGAAGCGGCCATGCATGGCGCGCAGGACCCGGGCCAGCACCGTGCCGTCGCCCATCCCGGCATCGAACACCCGCAGCGCCGGCGGCCGCGGGTGGATGGCCGCCAATTCCAGCGCAACCCGGTCGGCGATCACCCGCTTCTCGCTGCAGGTGTGGACGAACAGCAAATAGCGCTGGCGGTTCTCGAAGAACCGGAAATTGCCCCGCGGATCGCGCTTTTCCGGCGGCACCACGAGGCCGCGCGGCGGCGCCACGCCGCCCGGCGTCGAGGTCGCGATGAAGGCGTTGATACGGTCGAGCGTATCGATCGTGATGCGCTTGCCCTCCCGCAGCCGGTACACCAGCTTGCCGTCATTGACGGCGCGGCGGCCGAACGTCGTCTCCGCCATGTCGGAGCGACGGCAGAAATCCGTGATCTGGCTGAGGATTTCGTCGTTCTTCATGGCGCCTTGAGTGGGCAGCGGCGAGTGGGATAAGAGTGGGCAGAGGCTATACGTGGTGAATTGATATCACCATCTTCCCACCAAGGGAAGGCCTACGCGCTATCGGAGGACCATACCGCGAGGCACGACCGCCCCCTGTTTGACCGCTATTGCCCGGTCCACACGATCGGATGCGCTCTCTCGCCGCTCTTTTGCGGCGCGAATTGTCACAACCACCGATTTTCAAACAAAAGTTCCACAGCCCTTCGCATCGAGGAGCGAGCTCGACGAGCGACCCAATCCGCACGTTTTACAACCGCGCCGACGTTCGTTAAGAGTGCCGGCTTTAGGGACACCAAATTCGCCAATGAAAACCACTCACAAGATCGGTGCCGCTCGCTTGATGTACCGCGCCGTTCGCGCCGGACGGTCGCTGCTGGGAAGATCCGATCGTCAGATCGCCGTCAGAAACGGCATCAACTACGATCTGGACCTGGCGCAAGGCATCGATTTCGCGATCTATCTCGGCAATATCTACGAGCGCCAAACGAGGGCCACGCTGCGCGGGCTTGTGAAGCCCGGATCACTGGTCCTCGATATTGGGGCCAATGTAGGAGCCCACACGCTCCATCTGGCTCACCTCGTTGGTCCGGAAGGACGCGTTCTCGCCTTCGAACCGACCGACTTCGCCTTTCGCAAGCTCAATCGCAATCTCGAACTGAATCCCGAGCTGCAGAAGCGCGTGATCCCTCTGCACTGCTTCCTGACCGGCAAGGACGCCGAACCCGTTCCGTCAGCCATCTATTCGAGCTGGCCGCTCACCAATGAAAGCGGCTTGCACGCAAAGCACCTTGGGCGTGAGATGCGCACGGAAGCCGCGCAAGCCCGCAGACTCGACGATGTTCTGGCCCAGTTCCCGGATCTGCGGGTGCAGCTCGTCAAGCTGGATGTGGATGGCTACGAGTGCGACGTTCTCCGCGGAGCCCCAAAGCTCATGAAGGACGTGAAGCCGATTTTCGTCATGGAACTGGCGCCCTACGTGCTCGAGGAACGAGGGACCTCCCTAGAAGAACTCTTTTCGTATTTCATTCCAAACGGGTACCGTTTTTTCGATGAAAAGCACGGCAACGCGCTGCCTTCCTCGGCCGCCGAACTAGGCCGAATGGTTTCGGACGGTGCCTGCATCAATGCAATTGCCCGTGTGCAATAGCGTGACTGTCGGAGATTGCATTGGCTTCTTATTCATCCCAGGCGAACACAGCGGCGACTTTGTCCAGCGAGCCGCGGCCGCTCAGCAACCGTAAGCGCGAATTCCTGGAGCGCATCGAGGCCACGCTTGAGGAACAGGAGCGCTGGCGGAAGATCAATTCGGCCTACTATGCCGAAGACCTTCAGTACATGCGCTTTCTAATTCCTCCTGGGAAGCGTGTGCTTGAACTGGGTTGCGGCCGCGGCGAGCTGCTCGCCGCGCTTGAGCCTTCTTATGGAGTGGGCGTCGACTTCAGCCAGGCGGCGATCACGCGGGCGCGCGAACGATTCCCCAATCTGCAATTTCATGAAGGCGACGTGGAAGATCCGCAAACGTTCGACGCGATCGAAGGTCCGTTCGACTACATTGTCATCGCGGACACGATCGGGATGTTCGACGACATCGATGGAACGCTAGGGCTGATCCAGAGGATCTGCTCACCATCGACGCGACTGGTGATTTCCTATTATTCCCCCCTCTGGGAACCGATCCTCAAGATCGGAGAAATGCTCAGACTGAAGAGCCGGCAGCCGAAGATCAATTATATCGCCACCTCGGACTTCCTTAATCTGATGGATCTTGCCGACCTTGAGGTCATCAGGCACGAGCAAAGGCAATTGCTGCCGCGGCGGTGGCTCGGGCTGGGGCCTTTCATCAACCGGTTCATCGCGCCGCTGCCGGGCATCCGCAATCTTTGCTTGCGGACATATTTTGTTGGGCGCCCCATACGGCAGTTTGCCGACCGGAAGCTCTCGGCGAGCATCCTCATTCCTTGCCGCAACGAACGTGGCAACATCGAGAGCGCCATCAAGCGCATGCCCAGGTTCGGCAGCGCGCAAGAGATCATCTTCGTCGAGGGCAACTCAAGTGACGGCACCTTCGAGGAGTGCGAGCGGGTTCGCGACGCCTATCGGGGCGTTTGGGACATCACGGTGCTGAAGCAGGACGGCAAGGGCAAAGGTGACGCCGTACGAAAAGGCTTTGCGGCAGCCAAGCAGGACGTCCTGATGATTCTCGATGCGGACCTGACCATGCCGCCCGAGGCGTTACCAAAGTACCATGCTGTGATCGAAAGCGGCAAAGCTGAATTCGTCAATGGCAGCCGCCTCATCTATCCGATGGAAAACGAAGCGATGCGGCCGCTCAACCTGATTGCCAATCGATGCTTCGCCTACATCTTCAGCTATCTGACCAACACGCGATTGACCGACACCTTGTGCGGTACCAAGGTCCTGCTGCGAAAGGACTACGAGGTGCTGGCGCGCGAGCGATCCTATTTTGGCAATTTCGATCCGTTCGGTGACTTCGACCTGATCTTCGGTGCGGTGAAGCAAAATCTGAAGCTGATCGAAACGCCCATTCACTACAAGGCCCGCACGTTCGGCCAGACTCAGATTTCGCGCTTTCGCGACGGCTGGCTGCTACTGAAGATGGTCGTATTCGCCTATCGCAAGCTCAAAGCTGTATGATCGGTGAGCCGTGACAGACAATCCAGCCGGCTTGAACCAGCGCCAGATCGTCCACCGCGAAGTGTGGGAAACAAAGGAGGCGATACGCCTTCTGTACCAGGACTACCATCGGCAGCTCTTTGAGAACTGTCCGGAGGGTGCAATTCTCGATATCGGCGGAGGCACCGCTCATATCAAGCAAACTCGCCCGGACGTCGTCTCCGTCGACATCCTGCGCTTTCCCGGCATCGATGTCGTGGCCGACGCTCACCGACTGCCATTCCAGAACAGCGTATTTGGCGGCGTGGTGATGCTCGACGTCTTGCATCATCTGGAGCGCCCGATCGAATTCCTCAACGAAGCGTCACGCGTGCTGAAACCAGGCGGACGGCTGGTGATGATCGAGCCCGCGATGACGACGCTGGCGCGCCGGTTCTACGACCACTTTCACGAAGAGCCGGTGGATATGAAGGCCGATCCATTCGCTCCGGTGCCGATCGATCCCAATCGCGACCCGTTCGACGCAAATCAGGCCATTCCAACGCTGCTGTTTGCCACGGAGCCGGCGCGTCGGCGCGTGGAACAGACCGTTCCCTCGCTGCGTGTGCGCAGCGTGGACTGGCACAGCCTGTTTGCCTATCCCATGAGCGGCGGATTTCAGAGGTGGTCATTGATTCCAGCGGCTCTGGTCAGCCCGACGCTACGGTTCGAAAGGATGGTGCCAGCGCCTGTTCGAAGGCACCTCGCGTTCCGAATGATCGTCGTGGTGGAGCGCGTATAGGATGCAGCACCTTCTGGGGAGGACCGGAGCTGCGGTGGAGCCAGGTTCTACCCGCCATGTCAGCGGCTGGAAGTCGATCGCTGCGAGATCGGTATTCTGGCTACTCGCCCTCTTGACGCTGGCAGCGCTCGCGCTCCAGCTCGGCATTAGGCAGAAGGAGTTCGAATTTTCCGGCCCATTCGGACCGGAGACGAATCCGCCGCAGGCCTCCCTCATCCTGGGCGTTCCGCAGGAACCGCCCGCTCCATGGTGGCGCCAACCACTGCTCGGCGACAGCGGCGAGAAACCCCTTCAGTCCTTCCTCGAGCTGCGCATCGACGGCCGCAGGATGGGTCCCCCGCACACCCTTCACGAAATCATTCGATCGGGCACGACGACCGGCTTCAGCCATTGGGGGGATCGCGTGATCTTCGCGCTTCCCCCTGACGTGAAGAACGATGCGACCGCGACAGTGACACTCCGGTACAGTGTTCGACCGAGAAGCTGGTTGACCGCCGCCCTTGCGATTTTGACAGCCCTGCTAGGCTGTTACGCGTACTCCGGTCCGCTCGGATCGTTCGCGAAGCGGTTTGGAAAACAGTCGATGGCCGTTGCCTTAAGAGCCCCTTACTGGATCTTGGCTGGGCTGTGCGGCACCGCATTGGCTGCCTCGGCGGTGTTCGCGCTTACCAGTCTCTATGCCTTGATGATGGGCTACGCGCTGCCAACGACCGCGCTCATTCGTTGGTCGCCAATCGCCGGGTGGGCGGCCAACAACGAGCCATATCTCGCGTACCCGCTCTTGATGCTGGCTGGGCTCGGAGCCGCCACGACATGGTCGATGGGCTCGAACGCATTGCAACAGTCGCTCATCAGGTCATACGAACAATTCTCGCGACGGCTACTCACCTGGTGCGGGCTTCCGATCGTGGCATGTGCCTACATTTATTGTATTAGCTCCATGTGGGCGGGAATCGTCAGGCCAAACGATCCCAACACCACGAGCCTTGGCGGCCTGCTTCCGTTTTCAGACGCAAACGGTTACTTGGCGTCCGCCTTCGGTCAGGTGACCAATGGGACGTGGAGTTGGTTCGCCCTTCGGCGGCCCTTGGCTGCGGCTTTCAGGTCGGTTCTGCTGATTTTTGGCAACCTTTCATTGCAGCAAATGCTGATCCTGCAAGCTTGCCTGCTGGCAGGTGCGATTTGTTTCGCGACCCATGCGATCATGAAGTGGCGCGGCGTCTGGGCTGGAATAGCCTTCTTTGCGCTGGCCTATATCTACAGCCGGTACTTCGTGCCGACGACGCTCACCGAGCCGCTCGGATTGTTCTGGGCGCTGCTGTCGATCCCGTTCTTCCTCAAGGCCTTCCACGATCGCTCTGTCAGCGCCGCGCTGGTCGCATTTGCGATGACAGCCATAGCATTGATGACGCGAATGGGGAGCATGTTCACGCTTCCTGCTCTGGTGGTCTGGCTGGTCTGGCAATTCGGACGGGACGCCAAAGCAAAGCTCAGGATTGGCCTGGCAGCATTCTGCATTCTACTCGGCGTTCTCGGATTGAATTCGGTGCTACCACGGGTCTATGCGGCCGGCCCCGGTTCAATGACGACTGGCAATTTTGCCTACGTACTCTGTGGCCTTTCGATGGGGACGACCTGGGACGGTTGCCTCAAGGAGCTCGCCGCGGAAGGTAAGCCTATTGTGGGCACCGAAGAAGCCATGGTCCGGCAACTTTACTCCGCCGCCTGGACGCATTTCCGCGCGAACCCTGGTGTTCTCTTCCGACGACTGGGCGAGAGCGTCGTGGAATTCGCCACGACGTTTCCTGGCCTGCTCTGGAGAGGCTACGGATGGGTCGTCCAGCCTGATTGGCTCGCTCAGAACGTGCTGACGGCGATATGTATCGCCGGCCTATTGTACGGCGCCATACGACGAACGAAAGCTGTCGAACTCACATTCTGGGCCCTTCTCTGGGCGAGCATCGTGGCATCGTCCGCATTCATTTACTTCGATGACGGTGCACGAGCTCTCGCTGCCAGTCAGCCGATGATAGCGCTGTTCTTTGCGCTGGGAATGAGTAGCCGGGTCGGGTCATTGACCGAGCCTGCGGCGCACTCTCGATTGCCCCGGAACGGATTGGTCGGGTTGGCTGCGGCGGCAATGCTTTTCGTTTGCGTCCCTTGGGCAGCCTATCGCCTCGCTCCCGGCGAACAGGAAGGCGCAAACCTATCGCAACTGCCGAACGAGACCTTTGTCTTCGGCGGCCGTCGGATGTCTGGCTTCCTCGTCGTCGATGACGGCCAACCTCTTCGCAACGAGATTCCGTCCATTCATCTTTCGGACTTCGCGGCCATCATCGCCCAAAGCGGGGTCGAGCACTTTCAGGATCTAATCCACCCCATCATGCCCCCCTTACCCTTTGGCTTCGTGTTTGCTCCGCGCCTGGAGAAGGACGTAATTGGCGAGCCCTTGTATATCGTGCCAGCGGAGGTCGTTGAACGTCGCGACATTGAGGTATGGCATCTCGACGTGAAACAATGGGGCCAGCTACATGCCGGCTTTGGGATGCCGTATTGGCTCTACGTCACGAAGGCGGAGCCGTGGCCGGCAGCCAGGCGGTAATATTTTGCCGGTTCGCAGCGTAAGGTAGCTCCAGCGCTTACCCGCCGCAAACGTCCCATCATTGGGAACGGAAGGCTTCCGCGCGGCGCGGATATCGATTGCCACGTCCGTGTTCCCACCCATTGAACCCGCTTCGCTGCCCGATCACCAAACAGTCATGACCGCTGCCTGGACCGCCGCGCCGTCGCCGATCGCCGTGACGGCTCTATCCCCTGGATGACCGATGCGCCGCGTGCTCCTGATCCCCTGCGTGCTTGCCGCCATGCTGTGGTCGGCGCCCTGCTTCGCCCAGGCGCGCTCCCAGCTCGGCCCGCTCTGCACGACCGAGACCACGCCGGCCGACCAGATGATCGACGCCTGCACCAAGATCATCGCGCTGAAGGTATTTCCCGGCGAGAAGCTCGCGACCATCTATTTCTGGCGCGCGGTCGGCTGGAACAAGAAGGGCAATTACGCACAGGTCATATCGGACGCCACCGAGGCGCTGCGGCTCAAACCCAGCACCGCCGTCTACAATCTGCGCGGCTCGGCCTATTTCGACAAGGGCGAGTACGACCTCGCGATCGCCGACTTCAACGATGCGCTGCGCATGGGGCCGCCGAGCGGCATCATCTTCCACAATCGCGGCAACGCCTATCGCAGCAAGGGCGACTATGCGAAGGCGATCGCCAACTACGACGCCGCGATCAAGGCCCTTCCGAAATCGGCCTTCTCCTACCAAAACCGCGGCTCCTCGAAGCAGGCGCTCGGCGATCTCGACGGCGCGCTTGCCGACATCAACGAGGCCGTCAGCATCGATCCGTCGCTGCCGCAGCCGCTGATCAGCCGGGCCGTAGTCTGGCGCGCCCAGGGCGATATCGCGCGTGCGATTGCGGACACGTCGGAGGCGATCCGGCTCGCCAAGGCGAAAGCGCCCGTCAACATCATGACGCCGCCGGGCAGCGTACTGATCTCGGCCTATACTCAGCGCGGCCTCGCCTACGAGGCCAAGGGCGACGCCGCCCACGCCAAGGACGACTACGCCTCGGTGCTCGAGGGCGTGGCCTCCGACGCCGGCAGCAAGGCTAACCAGGCCACCGCCAAGGTGCGGCTCGCGCTGCTGAGGCAGGCCGACGCAGCGCCGCGTAAGGCTGCGGCTGCGCCTGTCGCCGAGAGCAGCCCAGCCGCGCCGCCTGCGGCTTCCGTCACGGCACCGGCCCCGCCAGCCACACGGGCGCAGGCGGCGGCGACCGGCCGGCGCGTCGCGCTGGTGATCGGGAACGGCGCCTATGCGCATGTGAAGGCGCTGCCCAATCCGCCCAACGATGCGCGCGCCATCGCCAAGAGCCTGCGCGACATCGGCTTCACCGTCTCGGAGGGTCTCGATCTCGATCGCAACACCATGCAGAAGACGATCAACGATTTTCTGCGCGATGCGGCGCGGTCGCAGATCGCCGTGGTCTACTATGCCGGCCACGGCGTGCAGGTCGATGGCCGCAACTATCTCGTGCCGGTCGATATCGCGTTCAGGGCCGGCGGACGCGTGACCGACGCGATGGTCGATATGGATGTGATCATGGCCGGTCTCGACGATCAGATCCGCACCAACATCCTGATCCTCGATGCCTGCCGCAACAATCCGATGGCGCCGCAGGTGGCATCCGCGGGCCCAAGCCGCGGCATCGAGGCCGGATCCGGTCTTGCCGCTCCCGCCTCGCTCGGATCAGGCTCGACGCTCGGCGCCGGCACGCTGATCGCGTTCGCGACCGCGCCGGGCCAGGTGGCGCTCGATGGCGAAGGCGCCAATAGCCCGTTCTCGGCGGCGCTGTCCCGCCATGTCGGCACGCCCGGCCTCGAGGTGCAACAGATGCTGACGCGGGTCCGCGCCGAGGTCGTCGCTGCGACCAAGGGCAAGCAGGTGCCGTGGTCGAACTCCTCGCTGCTCGGCGAGGTCTATCTCGCCGAGCACTGACAGCGCTTACGCGTCACTTGCCCCAGACCTCGCTCGCGACCTCGACGGCGAGCCGCAGCTTGGCCCACTGCTCTTCCTCGGAGAGGATGTTGCCTTCCTCGGTCGAGGCAAAGCCGCACTGCGGCGACACCGCGAGCTGCTCGATCGGGGCGAATCTGGATGCTTCCTCCAGCCGCCGCTTGATGGCGTCCTTCTTCTCGAGCTCGCCGAACTTCGAGGTGATGACGCCGACCACCACGACCTTGTTGCCCTTGGGCAGGAAGCGCAGCGGCTCGAAGCCGCCGGCGCGGTCGGAATCATATTCGAGGAAATAGCCGTCGTAATTGGTGCCGGCGAGCAGCGTCTCGGCGACCGGCTCGTAGCCGCCGGAGGAGATCCAGGTCGAACGGAAATTGCCGCGGCAGACATGGGTCGTGATCACCATGTCGGACGGACGGTCGGCGATCGCGTAGTTGATGACCCGGGCGTAGATCTCCTGCAGGCCCTCGGGATTGTCGCCGCGGTCGCGCGACTTCTGCAATTCCTCCTGCGAGCACAGATAGGCCCACACCGTGTCGTCGAATTGCAAATAGCGGCAACCGGCATCGTAGAACGCCCTGACCGCCTTGCGATAGGTCTTGCCGAGGTCCTGATAGAATTCCTCGAGGTCCGGATAGACCGCCTTCGAGATCAGCTTGCGGCCGCCGCGGAAATGCAGCACCGCCGGCGAGGGGATCGTCATCTTCGGCGTGACATGCGCTTGGTCGGCGTACTTCTTCAGGAAGCGGAAGTGATCGAGCATCGGGTGGTGATCGGAGAAATCCAGCTTGCCGGTCACCCTGATGGCGTCGTGCCGGGTCTGCACGCCCGCGAACTGGATGCCGATGTCGGGATGAAACAGCTCGCAGCCGGTCAGATGGCTGAGGAAATCGAAGTGCCACCAGGAGCGGCGGAACTCGCCGTCGGTCGCAAGCTTCAGGCCGACCGAGGCCTGCTTGTGCACGACCTTCTCGATCTCCATGTCCTCCACCTTGCGCAGCTCGTCGGCGGAAATCTCGCTCTTTTCCAATCTGGCGCGAGCCTCCTTGATCTTCGGCGGCCGCAACAGACTGCCGACCTCGTCGGCGCGGAACGGAGGCTTGGTTCGCTGCATGGTCAACTCCCGGACGTTTCTAATGTGCCGTCTAATGTGCCTTGGCCCCAGAGACGCCGAGGTGGCGCTCGAGGACGGAGGGATCGGCTTTTAGCGCGCTGCTTGCGGCATCGTGCACGATCGTGCCGCGTTCCAATATCACAGCGCGGTCGGCCAGCCCCAGAATCTTTTGCGCGTTCTGCTCGACGATGATCGAGCAGATGCCACCCGAGCGCGTGATGAGTCCGATCGCCTTTAATAATTCCTCAACGATGATCGGCGCGAGGCCTTCGGTCGGCTCGTCGAGCAGCAGCACTTTCGGATTTAGCGTCAGCGCGCGGCCGATCGCCAGCATCTGCTGCTCGCCACCGGACAGCTGGTTGCCGAAATTGCGCCGCCGCTCCTGCAGCCGCGGAAACATCTCGTATACCCGCTCGACCGTCCACGGCCCGGGCTGCGCCACCGCGGTCATGTTCTCTTCCACCGTCAGCGAGCGGAAGATGTTGCGCTCCTGCGGCACCCAGCCGATCCCGGCGCGGGCGCGCTGGTCGGGCCGCATCGCCGTGATGTCGCGGCCTGCGAGCGCGACGCTGCCGCCGAAGCGCCTGACGATGCCGACGATCGAATTGATCAGCGTGGTCTTGCCGGTACCGTTGCGGCCGAGCAGCGCGAGCACCTGGCCCTCCGCAAGCGCCAGCGACATATCGGGCAGCACCACCGCCTCGCCGTACCCGGCACGCAGGCCCTGGATGGAAAGAAGGTCAGGCATCGGCGGCCTCGCCGAGATAGACCGCCCTCACCTGCGGATCGCGCGCGACCTCGTCGGGCGCGCCCTCGGTGAGCAGGCCGCCATTGACCAGCACCGAGATGCGGTCGGCGAAGGAGAATACGAGGTCCATATCGTGCTCGATCAGGAGCACGGTGACGTCGCGCGGCAATGCCGCCACCGCCGCCAGGATATCGTGGCGCTCGCTCTCGGGCACGCCGGCCGCGGGCTCGTCGAGCAGCAGCACCCGCGGCTTGGCGGCGATCGCGACCGCGATCTCGAGCAGGCGCTGCTTGCCATAGGGCAAGGTCGAGGTGAGTTCGGTCATCACGTCGAGCAGATGAAAGCGCGTCAAGATTTCGGCGATCTCGGCGTTGACGTCGCTGCGCGTCCCCATCCGCCGCCACCAGTCGCTGCCGCGGCCCATCCGTTCGGAGACCGCAAGCCCGATGGTTTCGAGCGGGGTCAGATCGGGATACAGCTGGTTGATCTGGAAGGTGCGCGACAACCCGCGCAACACCCGCTTGTGCACGGAGAGCTCGGTGATGTCGCTGCCTTCGAGCAGGATGCGCCCGCTGTTCGGCGTCAGCACGCCGGTCAGCTGATTGATGACGGTGGTCTTGCCCGCGCCGTTCGGCCCGATCAGCGCGTGGCGGGCCCCCTGCATCACCTTGAGCGAGAGGTCGCGGGTGACGCGAAGGGCGCCGAAGGATTTTTCGAGGCCGCGTGTTTCAAGCGCGATCGTCATGACGCGTCGCTCTCCGGCACGGCAACGGCAGCCTTGCGGCCGGCGAACTGGCGGATGATCAGGTTGGGCACGAACAGCACCGAGCGATGGATGCGCACGCGGCCGACCAGCACGATCACGACCAGCACGAGGCCGATCCAGAACAGCCAGTATTGCGGGGTGATGCTCTGAAACAGCTCCTGCAGCATCTTGAACACAACGGCGCCGATCAGGCCGCCATAGAGATAGCCGGTGCCGCCGATCACCAGCACCAGCATCAGGTCGGCGGAGCGCTCGAAGGAGAAGACGTCGAGCGAGGCGAGCGCCGTGGTCTGGGTGAACAGCGCGCCGGCGATCCCGGCATAGAAGGCGGCGAGCGTATAGACCGCGATCAGGCGGCGGTTGACCGGCACGCCGATCGCGGCCGCGCGCAGCGGATTGTTCCTGATCGCGCGCAGCGACAGCCCGAACGGCGAATGCACCACGCGCCGCGCGAGCAGGAACAGGATGAACATCATGATCAGCGAGTAGAAGAACCCGGTCTTGCCGAACATGTCGAAGGTGAACAGACCGAGGATCGGCTGCATTTCGATGCCCTGCAGCCCGTCGGTGCCGCCGGTGATGTTGGAGAAGCGCTCGGCGAGCGCTTCCAGCAGCAGCGCGATGCCGAGCGTCACCATCAGCCGCGTCAGATCGACACCGCGGATGACGAGAAAGCTGGTCAGGAAGCCGAGCAGCGCCGCAACCAGACCGGCGGCGACCAGCGCGATGACGGGCTCGTTGATGATGCCGTGCAGCGCCAGCAAGCCGGCCGAATAGGCGCCGATGCCGAAAAAGGCCGCGTGGCCGAGCGAGACGATGCCGGCGTAGCCGAGGATCAGGTCGAGCGACAGCGCGAACAGGCCGAGCCGCACGATGTCGGTCATGATCAAATAACGCGACGGGAACAGGAAGGCGCAGGCGAGCGCCAGCGCCCAGAACGCGACCTCGCTGACCCGCCAGCGCGCGCTGGCCATCGCGTGAGTGGATACGTCAGACAGCGCCGTCATGACCGCCTCACCGTGCCGCGGTACGGCCGAATAGGCCGTTCGGACGCCAGAGCAGGATCACGATCATGACCGTGTAGATCACGAAGGAGCCGAGCTTCGGCACGTAATACTTGCCGGTGACATCGGCGATGCCAAGCAGCAGCGACGCCAGGAACGGTCCGGTGATCGAGGAAGAGCCGCCGACGGTGACGACGATCAGGAAGTAGATCATGAATTTCAGCGGGAAGTACGGATCGAGCCCGAGGATCTCCGCACTCAGCGCGCCGCCGAGACCGGCCAGGCCGCAGCCGAACGCAAAGGTGAAGGCGAACACCTGCGGCACGTTGATGCCGAGGCCGATCGCAGCGCGCGGATCGTCGACCGCGGCGCGCAGCCGGCTGCCGAACCGGGTCTTGGCGAGGATCAATTGCAGCGCCAGCGTGAGGAGGCCGCAGATCACCACGATCAGCAGCCGGTAACGGCCGATGCCGACGCCGAACAGGTCGATCTGGCCCTCCAGCGCCGCCGGCAGCTTGATGAAGACCCGCGACGATCCCATGATGTAGTCGACCGCCGCGACCGACATGAACACCAGACCGACCGAGAACAGCACCTGATCGAGATGGCTGCGGCTATAGAGATGGCGGTACAGCGTGCGCTCCAGCGCGACGCCGATCACGGCGCTACCGACAAAGGCGAGCGGCAGCCCTGCGAAGAACGGCCAGCCGGAATTGTTCACCAGCACGGCGCAGATATAGCCGCCCGCCATCGCGAAGGCGCCATGCGCGAGATTGACGAAATTCATCAACCCGAGTGTCACCGCAAGCCCGCAGGCGAGCACGAACAGCAGCATGCCGTAGGCGACGCCGTCGAACAGGTTGGTGAGGATAAAGGCCATGGAGTGACGGCAAACCTGATGGTGACTCGTCATTCCGGGACAGCACTTGCGCTGAACCCGGAATCTTCTTCAATTCTCTCGAGATCCCCCGATGCGCAATCGCGCATCTGAGGTTCGCGCTATTGAGCGCCCCGGGATGACGGGCTTTTCGCGCGTCACTTCTTGGTCTTGCCGGAATCCTTGACGGCCTCGAAGGTCGCGAACTCGACATTGTAGAGCTCGCCGTCGACCTTCTCGACCTTGCGGATATAGATGTTCTGCACGATGTCGCGGGTTTCCGGATCGATCGAGATCGGGCCGCGCGGGCTCTCCCACTTCATGCCCTTCATCGCCTCGATCAGCTTGTCGCCGTCGGTCGCACCATTGGTCTTCTTCAGCGCCTCGTAGATCAGATGGATGCCGTCATAGCCGCTGACCGCCATGAAGCCGGGGCGGTTGCCGAACGCCTTCTTGTATGCGGCGACGAAGTCCTTGTTCATCGCGGACGGATGCGCGGCCGAATAGAGATGCGCCGTCACCGCGCCGAGCGCGGCATCGCCCATATTGTTGAGCAGATCGTCGTCCATGACGTCGCCGGGTCCGATCACCCTGATGCCGCTCTTGTCGAGCCCGCGCTCGGCATATTGCTTCATGAAGTTGCCGCCCTGCCCGGCCGGCACGAATACGAACATCGCGTCGGGCTTGGAATCCTTCATGCGCTGCAGGAACGGCGCGAAGTCCGGATTGGCGAGCGGGACCTTGACCTCTTCGACGATCTCGCCGCCGCCGGCGGTGAAGTGCTGCTTGAAGAAGGTCAGCGCATCGTTGCCGGGCGCGTAGTCGGAGGTCAGCGTCGCGACCTTCTTGATGCCGTTCTTCACCGCCCAGTCGCCGATGATGGTGGAGGACTGCGCCAGCGTGAAGCTGGTACGCACGATATAGGGCGAACGCTCGGTGATGATGGAGGTGCCGGCCGCCATCACGACTTCCGGGATCTTGGCCTGCGTCGCCAGCGGCGCCGCGGCGAGCGCCGCGGGCGTCACGCCGAAGCCGGCGATGAAATTGACCTTGTCGTTGACGATCAGTTCCTGCGCGAGCCGCTTGGTGTGGTCCGGCACCGCGGTGTCGTCCTTCAGGATGATCTCGATCTTCTTGCCGGCGACGGTGTCGCCCTTCTGCTGCATGTAGAGCTTGATGGCGTTATCGATCTGCTTGCCGGTCGACGCCTGACCGCCGGTCATCGGCAGGATCAGCCCGATCTTGACGGCGTCGTCCGCCCACGCCGGCACGCTGGCGCACAACCCGGGAAGCACGGCGGAAGCGGCGCCCCACAGCAACATTTTGCGACGATTGAACATCGACATCCCCCTCCCCCTTCTGATCTTCGGCGCTGAGCTTTAGTTCCGGTTGTTGGCTTATCTTAACCCAACCATGTCACCGCCAAGCCGCAACGCGACAAGGCGTCTCCCCGTGCCCTCTGTCAATCGGACGATGGATGTGTGTCGCGCGGGACGCGATCGAATCCAACTAAGAAAGTGGTATTAAAATACCAAGAACGCCACGAAACTCAATGCCCAAGAACCGATCACGCGTCACCAGAGCACCTTGGCGGTCCCGATCATTTGTACGATCGTACAAACAGCGCTGCGATGTCAACAAACAAGCACAATTGCAGCCGAACGGTCGCGCCAAGATCATCATCCATAAAGACCAGGGCTGTATCCTGCCTCACATGTCGATCTTCTCGCGCCCTATCTCTGTCCTGACTGCCCTCGCGTTCGCGGCCTGTACGCTCGGAGGATGCGGCACCGTGAACCGGAAGCTCTCGGCCGGCATGGCCGACTACATTCCGGCCTGGGCCGGCGGCCTGCCCGCCGACGCGCCGCCGCGGGCAGGTACCCCCGAATACGACAAGTACATGCAGGAGCGGGAGCGCAAGCGCCTGATGCCTGCGGCCGAGCGCGGCGATGATCCCAAGCCGGCAACGCCACCGCAGGATGCTGCCCACTGAGCGTACGGCCGGATAGGACAGGCACCGGGTTGTGCCGTGCACAGGGATAGCGACAGCCCGACAGACTAGCTGGAGCCATCCTCGCGGATGATTTCGCCGCGGTAGCCGAACTCCACCATGTGGACAGTGACGTAGTCGTCGCCGACGAACGCACCCCGTAGGAATCCGGCAGATCGGCGACGGTCAGCACCTCAGCGAATACTGAATAGCCGTCGTGGTTCGGCGCAGCGAGGGTTATGGGAACGCCCGCACCGAACCGCCCGGCACGATGTGGCGGTGACCGAAGAAGATGTGCCTGATCTTGCTCCGGTGCTTCGTGACGATTGATCGGAACCTGCATCATCGAGCAGGCCGATCCGGTCCACCGGCGCGATGCGGGTCGGGAATAGATTGTGATGCATGACCAGGAAGAACGGGCCGTCATGCTCCGATAGCTGGTGTTCCAGCCAGGCCTGCCGCGCCGGGCAAAAGCTGCCGGCGGCCGTCTGCAGGTCGTAGGTGTCAAGCAGCAGGCAGCGGCCGAACGAGGTGTCGTGAACGCCTTGCGCGAACTCGTCCGCGTCGGCGCGGGAAACACGCTGAGACACCTCTCGCGATGATCATGATTGCCGATGCAGAGCCGCACCGGGATTGAGAACCCGTTCAGGCGTTCGCGCGGCAAGTGATAGTCAGCGAGCTCGCCGATACCCGAAAGATCGCCGAGATCACCATCAGCTCGGCGTCGCGGTGATCGGCAAGCACCTGATCCAGCGCGCTCGAAGTTCTTGCATGGGATCACGGCCAAAGATCGTGCTCCCCGGCGTCGTCAGATGGATGTCGCTCATGTGGATGAGTTTCATGCAGCACCTCGATGCAGGGCGACACCCTAGCCGTCAAAGCGCGACAACCGGAGTGAACGCGGATCAGTCCACGAACACCACGGTCTTGCGTCCGTTGAGGATGACGCGATCGGCGAGATGGTAGCGGATCGCGCGCGCCAGCACCCGGCGCTCGATGTCGCGCCCCTTGCGCACGAGATCCTCAGGCGTGTCGCGATGGCTGATGCGCTCGACGTCCTGGTCGATGATCGGGCCTTCGTCGAGGTCGCACGTGACGTAATGCGCGGTGGCGCCGATCAGCTTGACGCCGCGCTCATGGGCCTGGTGGTAGGGCCTGGCGCCCTTGAAGCCCGGCAGGAAGGAATGATGGATGTTGATGCAGCGGCCTGACAGCCGCGCCGACATCTCGTCCGACAGGATCTGCATGTAGCGGGCCAGCACCACGAGATCGGTCTTGGTGTCCTGGGCCAGCTTCCACACCGCGTCTTCCTGCTGCCGCTTGGTCCCCTTCGTCACCGGCAGATGATGGAACGGGATATCGCCGAAATCGAGCGAGCCATAGGTCTCGCGCGGATGGTTGGAGACGATCGCGGTCGGGATCATTTCGAGTTCGCCGGTACGCCAGCGGTAGAGGATGTCGACCAGGCAGTGATCGGACTTCGACACCAATAGCATCACCCGGCGGCGGCTGGCGCGATCGCGCATCTGCCATTCCATCCCGAAACGTTCGGCGATCGCGGCAAAGCCGGTCTGCAGCGCCGCGAGCTCGACCGCGAGGTCGGCCGCGGTAAACACCACGCGCATGAAGAACTTGCCGGTCTCCACGTCATCGAACTGCTGGGCGTCCAGGATGTTCTGGCCGTTATGGGCGAGAAACGTCGAGACCGCCGAGACGATCCCTGGACGGTCCGGACAGGACAGGGTCAAAACGAACTGATGGTCGGGCATGCCAATTGACCAAAGCTTGAGCAGATTGATGGAACGGTCATTTTCGGCCCTCGTCTACACCGCAGGCGGCGTTGCGCCAATCCCGGCGCCGGGGTCAAATCGAACAAATGACGACAATGTTTGTTAGGGTCCATCATGGCTGAACGGCTGAACGGCTACCGCATCCTGATCCTCGAGACGCGCGAGGAGGCGCAGTTTTCCCGCCTGCTCGCCGAACAGGGCGCCGACGTGCTGCAATGCCCGATGTTCACCATCCACGATGCGCCTGATCCGGCGCCGATCGTGGCCTGGATTCGCCGCGCCATCGAACGGCCGCTCGACGACCTCGTGCTGATGACCGGCGAAGGCCTGCGCCGGCTGATGAAAGTCGTGGGCCGGATCGGCGTCGAGCGGGAGTTCGGCGATAGCCTCGCCAAGGCGCGCAAATTCGCTCGCGGCCCCAAACCCGGCCGGGCACTGCGCGAGATCGGCCTGGAACCGCAAATGACGACCGAGAAGCCAACCTCGGAAGGCGTCGCCGAGATGCTGTCGAAGCTCGACTTGACTGGCCATCGGCTCGGCCTGCAGCTCTATCCCGACAAGGATCACGCCAGCCTGATCGGCGCGATCAAGGCACAGGGCGCCGAGGTCGATACGGTGCTGCCCTATGTCTATGACGCGCAGGCCGCCGACGCCAACATCGTCACCGCGATCGAGGAGATGGCGCAGGGCCGCATCGACGCGATCGCTCTGACCAATCTCGGCCAGGTCCGCCGCCTGATCGAGGTGGCACGGGCGCGCGGCTGCGAGGACAGGTTACGCGAGGGGTTCGAGCGTACGCCGATCGCGTCGGTCGGACCGGCGGTATCGGACGAACTCAAGTCCCAAGGCCTGCGCACCGACATCTACCCGGCCGAAGACGCCTTCTTCATGCGGCCGCTGATATCGGCGATGGCGGCGGCGCTTTCAAAGAATCCGCCGCGCGCGACGGCGCGAAGCTAGAACCTTTTCCGTTCCGATCGAATCGGAACGGAGCTCTAGATTCTAGTTTTGACGCGTTTCCTTCACGCGAACCGGCGTCCATTTCGCTCGAAAACGCTCTAATCAACCTTGGCGCCGGCGAACTTGACCACCTTGCCCCATTTCTCGGTCTCGTCGGCCACCAGTCTGCCGAAGTCGGCAGCCGAGCCCGGCAGCATGATCGCGCCGATCTCGGTAAAGCGCGCCTTGGCCTTGGGATCGGCGAGGATTTCATTGACGGCCTTGTTGAGCCTGTCGACGATTTCAGGCGGCGTGTTCTTCGGCGCCGCGAGGCCGTACCAGGCGCTCGCCTCGTAACCCGGCAGGAAGTCGGCGACCGGCGGCAGGTCCGGAAGCACGTCCGAACGGGTCGTGCTGGTGACCGCAAGTCCGCGCAGCTTGCCCAATTTGACGTGCTCGGCGCAGGTCGGAAGATTGTCAAACATCACCTGCATCACGCCGGACAGCATATCGGTGAGCGCCGGCGCGCCGCCCCGGTAGGGCACGTGCTGCATGTTGATGCCGGTCAGCATCTTGAACAGTTCGCCCGACATGTGGATCGTCGAACCGTTGCCTGAGGACGCCATGTTGAGCTTGCCGGGATTGGCCTTTGCATAGGCGATCAATTCGGGAATCGACTTGATCGGCAGCGAGGGGTTCACCACCACGACGTTGGGAAAGCGAATGATGCCCGCGATTGGCTCCATCTCGCGCATGAAATCGAACGGCAGCTTCTGGTAGAGCGTCGCATTGATCGCATTGGCCGGCGCGACCAGCAGCAGCGTGTAGCCATCGGGCGCCGCGCGCAGCGCCTGCTCGGTGGCGATGTTGGTCCCGCCGCCCGGCCGGTTCTCGACAATGAAGGATTGCCCGAGCTTTTCCGACAGCCACTGCCCCATCAGGCGCGCCGTCAGGTCCGCCGAACCGCCGGGCGTATAGCCGATCACGAGACGAACCGGCCGCGCCGGATAGGCCTCGGCAAACGCTTTCCCAAATGTGAGCGGCAACGCAGCCGTAGCGGCTGCAAGTTGCAGGAACTGGCGGCGTAGAACCTTCATGATGTCTCCTCCGACGCACTGGCGGCTCTTGCGGCACGCTTGGGCACGCGCATCCTAGCCGCGCGGCGTCGCCAAGCCGACAGATATTCTCAGTCGGAGGGCGGGAGGTTCACCGCGTCACTTCGTCTCGCGCAGATAGGCCTGGTACGCGAGGGCGATGCCATCCTCGAGCGAGGTGGTGGCGCGCCAGCCGAGCCTGGCCAGCCGGCCGACGTCGAGCAGCTTGCGCGGCGTGCCGTCCGGGCGCGACGTGTCGAAGCTGATCTCGCCGCGATAGCCGACAGCGGCCGCGACGACGCGCGCGAACTCGGCGATGGTGATGTCCTCGCCGGTGCCGATATTGACCAGTTCGGGCGATGAATAGGTCTTCATCAGATGGATGCAGGCGTCGGCGAGATCGTCGACATAGAGGAATTCGCGGCGCGGCGTGCCGGTGCCCCACACCGCGACGTTGCCGGCGCCCGAAACCTTGGCCTCGTGGAAGCGGCGGATCAGCGCGGCGACGACGTGGCTGTATTCGGGGTGATAATTGTCGCCGGGGCCGTAGAGATTGGTCGGCATCACGCTGATGAAATCGGCGCCGTACTGGCTGCGATAGGCCTCGGCCATCTTGATGCCGGCGATCTTGGCGATGGCATAGGGCTCGTTGGTTGGCTCGAGCGGGCCGGTCAACATCGAATCCTCGCGCAGCGGCTGTGGCGCCAGGCGCGGATAGATGCAGGACGAGCCGAAGAACATCAGCTTCTCGCAGCCATTGGCGTGCGCCGCCTGGATCACGTTGCTCGAGATCGCCAGATTGTCGTAGAGGAATTCCGCCCGCAGCGTGTTGTTGGCGACGATGCCGCCGACCTTGGCGGCGGCGAGGAATACGGCCTGCGGCCGCTTCGCGGCAAACCATGCGTTGACCGCGGTTTGGTCGCGCAGATCGACCTCGCTGCGCGACACCGTCAGAAGGTCGGCCTCCTCGCGCGCCAGCCGGCGCATCAGCGCCGAGCCGACCATGCCGCGATGGCCGGCAACGAAGACCGTCTTGTCCTTCAGCTCAAACGCCGTGCTTGCCATTGGCCGCGTCCTGCCTGGCCTCGACGAGATCGCTGGCGACCATTTCCTTCACCAGCTGCGCGAACGGCGTCTTCGGCGCCCAGCCGAGCTTGGCGCGCGCCTTGCTGGCGTCGCCGATCAGAAGATCGACCTCGGTCGGGCGGAAATAGGTCGGATCAATCTGTACCAGGGTGTTGCCGGACGCCTTGTCGATACCGACCTCCTCGACGCCCTTGCCGCGCCATTCGATGCTGCGGCCGACCTCGGCAAACGCCAGCTCGACGAACTCGCGGACCGACCGCGTCTCGCCGGTCGCGAGCACGAAGTCGCCGGGCTCGTCGACTTGCAGGATCCTGTGCATGCCCTCGACATAGTCGCGGGCGTGGCCCCAGTCGCGCTTGGCGTCGAGATTGCCGAGATAGAGCTTGTTCTCGAGGCCGACCTCGATGCGGGCAACGGCGCGGGTGATCTTGCGCGTCACGAAAGTCTCGCCGCGGATCGGGCTCTCATGGTTGAACAGGATGCCGTTGCTGGCGAACATGCCATAGGCCTCACGGTAGTTCACCGTGATCCAGTAGCCGTAGAGCTTGGCGACGCCATAGGGCGAGCGCGGATAGAATGGCGTGGTCTCCTTCTGCGGCACCTCTTGCACGAGCCCGTAAAGCTCCGAGGTCGAGGCCTGGTAGAACCGCGTTTCCTTTTCCATGCCGAGGATGCGAATCGCCTCCAGCAGCCGCAGCACGCCGATCGCGTCGGCGTTGGCGGTGTATTCCGGGCTCTCGAAACTGACCTGGACGTGGCTTTGCGCCGCGAGGTTGTAGATCTCGGTCGGCCGGATCTGCTGCACCAGGCGGATCAGATTGGTCGAATCGGTCATGTCGCCATAGTGCATCAGGAACGGGACGTTGCCGACATGCGGATCCTGGTAGAGATGGTCGACACGCGCGGTGTTGAGTGAGGACGAGCGACGCTTGAGCCCGTGCACGGTATAACCGAGGCCGAGCAGATATTCGGCGAGATACGCGCCGTCCTGCCCGGTGACGCCGGTGATCAACGCAACGCGCCGCTTCGAGTCCTGAGCCGCCGAATCCTTAACTGCCATGTCATCTCCAGAGATCGCGCAAACAGCGCGCCGACGAGGCCGGTCTGTAGCATCCGGCCTGCTCCAAGTCTAACATCACAATTGCTGAATCGGGGCTTCAGCGCCCCCGAAAATGGTTAAATGCGGCCTGGATCCCATCATTCCCCGTAGTGGCGCAACCGGTCGAGGTTGAGGATGGTCACCCCGCCATAGTCGAGCCGCAACAGCCCCTCGCGCTCCAGCCGCTTCAGGCACTGGTTGGCGTTCTGCCGGGAGATCCCCGACAGCGCCCCGATCTCCTCCTGGGTGATCTCCAGGTGCAGGGTGAGGTCGGGGTAGAGAATCGGATTGAACAGCGAGGCGATCGAGCGCGCCAGCCGCGCGGTGGCATCCAGCGTGCGGCCATATTCGAGCAGCGCAATGAACTGGCCGAGCCGCTCATTGAGCGAGCCGACCAGGAACCGGTTGAAGCCGACACTGTTCTCGAACAGCCAGACGAAGGTCCGGCGATCCATCATCGCCAGTCGCGTGTCGCGCAGTGCGACCACATCGTAGCGCCTGGGCTCATTTTTGAGCACGGTCCCCTCGCCGAACCACGCGCCTGCGGTGAGACCCGCGAAACTCGCCGCCTTGCCGCCGCGCGAGACGATGCCCATGCGCGCCAGCCCGGTGACGATGCCGGTCCAGTACTGAAAATTGTCGCCGCGCATGAAGATGAATTCGTTGGCGCGATAGGATTTTTCGGAAATGCCGGCGCGCGCGATTTCGATTTCTTGCTCGCTCAGTTCGCGCGACCAGGCCGCGATGTGCCTCAGGTAATCAGCAGCTATCATGCTAGCGACGGCGTCCTCCCCAAGATACTGCAACGATATTGCACCGCAGCAACGCCGTGCGCGAAGCCAGGGACCCGAGGCCTGGAATGCCAGCGAAAATTCCTGACTAAATGTCGGGCACATGACAATTCAACCTATCGCTTTCTCGTATTCAGAGCCACCTCGCGTAACGTCGCGCAGCTCCTTGATGGATCGCTGAAGGCGGACGACGCGAGAGACGGGCTTGCAGGCGGGTGCGGCGTTACCGCGCATGACGCAGGCGATCGGGTCAAGCGATCTCCCGAACGCAGGCATCATTAGTCGGATGGTCTCCCTTCGGCGGCCCATGTAAGATCGAAGAGTAAGATCGAAGCGAAGATAAAGAGCGCGCCAAAGCGCCCGTATCTGGAGGGAACAGGGTGGCTAATAGTCTCGAGGTGCGCGGAGTCTCATTGCGCTTTGGCGGCGTCCGCGCGCTGACCGAAGTGAGCTTCGGCGTCAACGAGGGCGAGCTGTTCTCCATCATCGGCCCGAACGGCGCCGGCAAGACCTCGATCGTCAACTGTATCTCCGGCCGCTACCGGCCGACCGAAGGCCAGCTGTTCTATCGCGGCCAGGACATTACCGGCCTCAACCCGAACGCGCGGCCCCGGCTCGGCATCGGCCGGACCTTCCAGAATCTCGCGCTGTTCCACCACATGAGCGTGCTCGACAACATTATGGTCGGCCGCCATCACCTCCTGAAGAACAACTTCATCACGGGATCGCTGTACTGGCTGACCGGCGCGCGCCGCGAGGAGCTGGAGCACCGCCGCAAGGTGGAGGAGATCATCGACTTCCTCGATCTGCAATCGGTGCGCAAGGCGACCGCCGGCACTCTGCCCTACGGCCTGCGCAAGCGCGTCGAGCTCGCCCGCGCGATGGCGCTCGAGCCGCAACTGATCCTGCTCGACGAGCCGATGGCCGGCATGAACTTCGAAGAGAAGGAAGACATGGCGCGCTACATCGTCGATCTCAACGAAGAGTTCGGCATGACGGTGATGATGATCGAGCACGACATGGGCGTCGTGATGGACATCTCCCACCGCGTCATGGTGCTCGACTTCGGCCGCAAGATCGCCGAGGGCGATCCGGCCACCGTGCTCGCCGATCCCCATGTCAAGCGCGCCTATCTCGGCGAAGAGGACGAGGCGCTGGTCGATCCCGACGACAAGCCGGCGGTGCGGGAGAGCGCCGCATGATGGACTATGCCGGTCGCGCCGCGCAGGCCGACACCTTTCCCAAGATGCTGCGCCTGAACGCGAAGGAACACGGCCAGGAGATCGCGCTGCGCGAGAAGGATTTCGGGTTGTGGCGCGAATTCACCTGGAACGACTACCAGACCCGCACCCATGATTTCGCGCTCGGCATGGTCGAGCTCGGGCTTGGCCGCGGCGACGTGATCGGCATTATCGGCGACAACCGGCCGGACTGGGTCGCCGCCGAGATCGCGGCCCACGCGATTGGCGCGATGAGCCTCGGCCTTTACCGCGACGTGCTCGACGAGGAAGCCGCCTACCTCCTGACCTATGGCGAGGCCAAGCTGGTCTTCGCCGAGGACGAGGAACAGGTCGACAAGATGCTCGGCCTGGCCGATCGCGTGCCCCACCTCAAGTACATCGTCTATTCCGACCCTCGCGGCATGCGCAAATACGACGATCCGCGATTGATGGAGGCGAGCAAGCTCGTGGCGCTGGGCCGCGACCGCGCCGAGCGCGAGCCTGGGCTCTACGAGCGGCTGGTCGATGCCACTGATGGCGAGGACGTCGCGATCCTCTGCACCACCTCGGGCACGACAGCCAATCCGAAGCTTGCGATGCTCTCGGCCGGACGCGTGCTGCGGCACTGCGCGACCTATCTCGCCTTCGATCCGAAGGGGCCGGACGACGAATATGTTTCGGTGCTGCCGCTGCCCTGGATCATGGAACAGATCTACGCGCTGGGCAAAGGGTTGCTCTCCCGGATGAAGGTCAACTTCGTCGAAGAGCCCGACACCATGATGCACGACTTCCGCGAGATCGCGCCGACCTTCGTGCTGTTCGCGCCGCGGGTCTGGGAATCGATCGCGGCGGACGTCCGCGCCGGGGTGATGGACGCCTCGCCGTTCAAGCAGCGGCTCTATGACCTCGGTATGAGGACCGGCCTTGCGGCGCTCGCCGAGGGCAAGCGTTCTGTGTTCGCCGACCAGCTCTTGTTCCGTGCGCTGCGCGACCGGCTCGGCTTCACGCGGCTGCGCTCGGCGGCGACCGGCGGCGCGGCGCTCGGGCCGGATACCTTCAAGTTCTTCCAGGCGATGGGCGTGCCGCTGCGCACGCTATACGGCCAGACCGAGCTGCTCGGCGCCTACACGCTGCATCCCGAAGGCAAGGTCGATCCCGACACCACCGGCGTGCCGATGGCCGACAGCATCGAGATCCGCATCGACAATGCCGACGTCAACGGCGTCGGCGAGATCGTGGTGCGGCATCCGAACATGTTCCACGGCTATTACAAGAACCCCGAAGCATCGGTCGCCGACATCAAGGACGGCTGGATGCATTCGGGCGATGCCGGCTACTACAACGACAACCGGCAGCTTGTCGTGATCGACCGCATCAAGGATCTCGCCGAGACCTCGCGCGGCGAACGCTTCTCGCCGCAATATATCGAGAACAAGCTGAAGTTTTCGCCCTATGTCGCCGAGGCGGTGGTGCTCGGCGCCGGCCGCGACGCGCTCGCGGCGATGATTTGCATCCGCTACTCGATCATCTCGAAATGGGCGGAGAAGAACCGGATCTCGTTCACGACCTACACCGACCTGTCCTCGCGGCCCGAAGTCTATGCGCTGCTCAAGAATGAGGTCGAGACCGTCAATGCCACCCTGCCGCCGGCGCAACGCATCTCGCGCTTTTTGCTGCTCTACAAGGAGCTCGATGCCGATGACGGCGAGCTGACCCGGACCCGAAAAGTCCGCCGCGGCGTGATCAACGAGAAATACGCCGACATCATCGATGCGATCTACCGCGGCAAGGCCACTATCCCCGTCGACACCGTGATCCGCTTCCAGGACGGCTCGATCCAGCGCGTCCGCACCACGCTCGAGGTCGTCGACCTCGGCCGCGCCGTGATCGCGGAGGCCGCGGAATGACTGTGTTGCGCGACCAGAACGCGGTGCTCATGAATGTGCCCTCTCCCCTTGTGGGAGAGGGCTACACCGTTAGTCGACACGAACTCGCTTGGGTGAGGGGTACCCTCTCCACGATCCCGATGCGGAGACAACCCCTCACCCGGCTTCGCTTTGCGAAGCCACCCTCTCCCGCAAGGGGAGAGGGTGCTGGCGCCGCAGTCCGGAGCGACCGTACCCCATGAACACCCAGTTCCTGATCCAGTTGATCGTCAACGGCCTCGTGGTCGGCACGCTTTACGGCGTGGTCGCGATGTCGTTCGTGCTGATCTACAAGGCGACGCAGGTCGTGAACTTCGCGCAGGGCGAATTGCTGCTGGTCGGCGCCTGGGTGTGCTGGGCGCTGCTGACGAAGTATCAGGTGCCGTTCTGGGTCGGCATGCCAATCACGCTGGTCTTCATGTTCATCTTCGGGATCGCGATCCAGGTCGTGATCCTGCGTCCGATGATCGGCGAGCCCATCATCTCCGTGATCATGGTGACGATCGGCCTGTCGACGGTGTTCCAGGCCGCGCTGAAGTGGATCTTCGGCGTCAACCCGCAGCCGTTCCCGCGCGTGTTCCAGAGCCAGTCGGTCAGCCTGTTCGGACTGCAGATCCAGACCGTCTATGTCATGAGCCTCGTGGTCTCGCTCGCCATGATGGTCGGCATGGCCTGGTTCTTCCGCGCCTCCAAGTACGGCCTTGCGATGCGCGCCACCGCCTTCAACCAGCAGGTCGCGCAGTCGCTCGGCATTTCCGTCAAGAACGTGTTCGCGATGGCGTGGGCGATCTCGGCCACCGTCTCGGCGGTCGCCGGTGTCGTGGTCGCCGTGGTCAACGGCGTGTCGTCCGGCCTCTCCGCCTACGGCATCAAGGTCTTTCCGGCCGCGATCCTGGGCGGGCTCGACTCGGTCGGCGGCGCCGTGCTCGGCGGCATCATCATCGGGCTGCTGGAAAACGTCGCCCAGTATGTCGACAGCCAGTACCTGCACTGGGGCAATCTCTACGAGATCGCGCCGTTCTACGTCCTGATCATCATCCTGATGATCAAGCCGTACGGCCTGTTCGGCACCAAGGATATTGAGCGGGTCTGATCAATGGCGACAAGCACACTCATCCCCTCGGGCGATTTCCGCACCAGCTATGCGGCCGACACCACGGTCTTCCCGACCGCAACCAGCCGCAATTTCGCGATCCTCGGCATCGTGCTCGCCTGCTTCGCGCCGATGCTGCTGTCCAACTACCTGCTCTCGATCGCGATCCAGATCGGCATCTTCGCGATCGCAGCCCTCGGCCTCAACGTCCTGGTCGGCTTCACCGGCCAGATCTCGATCGGCCATGCCGCGTTCTTCCTGTTCGGCGCGTTTACCTCGGCCTACATCTCCAACAACGCGCCGATCCCGGTGTTCTTCGCCATCCCCCTCGCCGGCGTCGTCACGGCGCTGGTCGGCCTGATCTTCGGCGTGCCGGCGGCGCGGCTGAAGGGACTCTATCTCGTGATCGCGACGCTCGCCGCGCAGTATATCCTGCTCGACTTCTTCTCGCGCGCCGAATGGTTCTCGGGCGGCTCGGTGCCGGCCAGCGCCAATCCGTTCTCGATCTTCGGCTACACCCTGCGCGGCGACCGCCAGTATTTCTACGTCGTGCTCGCCTACATGGTGGTCAGCTATTTGCTCGTCACCAATCTGATGCGCACCCGCGACGGCCGCGCGCTGGTCGCGATCCGCGATCACTATCTCTCCGCCGAGATCATGGGCATCAACCTCACCAAGTACCGGACGCTGTCGTTCGGGCTTGCCGCCTTCTTTGCCGGCATCGCCGGCGCGCTCTACGCGCACTATCAACTCGTGGTCTCGCAGGAAGGCTTTGGCATCGAGCGCTCGGTGCTGTTCCTCGCCATGGTCATCATCGGCGGCACGGGCTCGGTGATGGGCACGCTGATGGGCACGGCCTTCGTGGTGCTGCTGCCGGAATCGATGGAATGGCTGAGCGCCTGGCTGAAGGGCGGCGCCATCGACAAGGCGCTGCAGCTCAACAACAACATCACCTTCCTGCGCGAGATCGCGATCGGCCTGATCATCATCGGCTTCTTGATGTTCGAGCCCGACGGCCTCGCGCATCGCTGGCGGCAGATCAAGGCCTACTGGAAGCTCTACCCGTTCTCGCATTGACGCAAGGCACGGAACGCAACTCAAAATTCGGTTCAACGAATAGGCAGGAGGAAAGAAAAAATGACGATTAGATCCCTTTTGAGCTCGGTCTCCGTTGCGCTGCTGATCAGCAGCGCGGCCACCACCGCGCAGGCGCAGATCGCCATCGGCCATCTGCAGGACCTCTCGGGCGGCACGTCCGACGTCGGCACCCCCTATGGCCAGGGCGTCGCGGACACCTTCGCCTGGGTGAACAAGAACGGCGGCATCGGCGGCAAGCAGCTCAATGTCGACAGCAACGACTATGGCTACCAGGTGCCGCGCGCCATCGCGCTGTACAAGAAGTGGTCGGCGCCCGACGGCAAGGTCGCGGCGATCATGGGCTGGGGCACGGCGGATACCGAAGCCCTCACCGGCTTCCTGGCGCAGGACAAGATCCCGGACATCTCCGGCTCCTACGCCGCCGCGCTGACCGATCCGGAAGGCACCAGCGGCAAGGCCAAGCCCGCACCCTACAATTTCTTCTACGGCCCGAGCTATTCGGACTCGATGCGCGCGATGCTGACATGGGCCGCGGAGGACTGGAAGGCCAAGGGCAAGCCCGGCAAGCCGAAATTCGTCCACATGGGCGCCAACCATCCGTATCCGAACGCACCGAAGGCGGCTGGTGAAGCGCTGGCGACCGAGCTCGGCTTCGAGGTGCTGCCGCCGCTGGTGTTCGCGCTGTCGCCCGGCGACTACTCGGCGCAGTGTCTCAGCCTGAAGAGCTCGGGCGCAAATTATGCCTATCTCGGCAACACGGCGGCCTCGAACATCTCGGTGCTGAAGGCCTGCAAGACCGCCGGCGTCGATGTCCAATTCCTCGGCAATGTCTGGGGCATGGACGAGAACGCGGCGAAGACCGCCGGCGATGCAGCCGACGGCGTGATCTTCCCGCTCCGCACGGCGGTGAGCTGGGGCGGCAACGCGCCCGGCATGAAGACCGTGATGGAAATCTCCAAGATGTCCGACCCGTCCGGCAAGGTCTATCGGCCGGTGCACTACATCGCCGCGGTCTGCAGCGCGCTCTATCTGAAGGAGGCGCTCGACTGGGCCGCCAAGAACGGCGGCGCCACCGGCGAGAACGTCGCCAAGGGCTTCTACCAGAAGAAGGATTGGGTGCCGGCCGGCATGGACGGCGTCTGCAATCCGTCGACCTGGACCGAAAAGGATCACCGCCCGACCACGAAGGTCGACCTGTATCGCTCGAAGATCTCGGGCGCGACCGATGGCGACATCAACGACCTGATGGGCAAGGGCACGATCAAGCTCGAGAAGGTGAAGACCGTCGACCTACCGCGCAAGCCGGAATGGTTTGGGTGGTAAGGCAACGGCTGATCACGTCCACAAATCGTCATGCGCGGGCTCGACCCGCGCATCCATCAAGCGAAGACGTATTCCGATCGATGGATTGCCGGGTCAAAGGCGAGCGGAAGCGACGCCGTTCTTCGGACGGCTATGCCCGGCAATGACGTCGAAGGGTAACACAGACCATGAACGAAACCCTCGAAGCCACCCGCCCGATGCCGACGGCCGTCCCGCCGCCGCCGCTGCTCAGCGTCAACAACATCGAGGTCGTCTATGACGACGTCATCCTGGTGCTGCGCGGCCTCAGTCTCGAAGTGCCGAAGGGCGCGATCGTGGCGCTGCTCGGCGCCAACGGCGCCGGCAAGTCGACCACGCTGAAGGCGATCTCCGGCCTGCTCAAGACCGAGGACGGCGAGGTCACCCGCGGCGAGATCCTGTTCGAGGGCCAGCGCATCAACGGCATCGATCCGGACAAGATCGTCCGCCGCGGCATCTTCCAGGTGATGGAAGGCCGCCGCATCGTCGCCGATATGACGTCGCTGGAGAACCTGCGGCTCGGCGCCTTCACCCGGCGCGACGGCGAGGTCTCCGATGACATCGACATGGTGTTCAAGTATTTCCCGCGCCTGAAGGAGCGCACCGGCCTCGCCGGCTATCTCTCCGGCGGCGAGCAGCAGATGCTCGCGATCGGCCGCGCGCTGATGGCGCGCCCGAAGATGATCCTGATGGACGAGCCGTCGATGGGGCTATCGCCTCTGCTCGTCAAGGAAGTGTTCGCGATCATCAAGGAGATCAACCGCGACCTCGGCGTCACGATCCTCCTGGTCGAGCAGAATGCGCGCGCCGCGCTCTCGGTCGCGAGCCATGGCTACATCATGGAACAGGGCAAGGTCGTGCTCGACGGCTCCGCCGACGAGCTGCGCGACAATGAGGACGTCAAGGAATTCTACCTCGGCGGCGCCGGCGACCAGCGCAAGAGCTTCAAGAACCTGAAGAGCTTCAAGCGGCGCAAGCGCTGGCTGTGAGGATAGCGAGCGTTTTCGGGCGGAGTTGCGTGTGCAGAAAACGCGTCAGACCAGGAAGGCGGTTCTATCCGAGCACCTGCTCGGCTTCAGTGACCGCGCAAAGCACATGATAGAACGACGACGCCGGGATCGTGGCGACCAGCGAATTGCCGTCGCGGTCGAACTGATCGTACCAGCCGCCGGCCACGGCATGGCCGAGATAGTGCCGCTCGAGCAGCACCAGCGCCGCACGCGCCTCGTCCGCCGCGCCGGCTTCGCCCGACTCGGCTTGCGCGATCCACGCCTTCGCCAGCTCGCTCTGCGGCCAAAGCCGCCGTGTGTGGCGGCGGATATTGCCCTCTGCGTCGCCCTCGTCGACCAGGCAGCCGGTGGCCGCATCGCAATAGCGCAGCGCCGACGCCAGCAGCTCGCCGCGCGGGCGCCCGGTCGGGCAGCCGGTGATGCGCTCGAATCCCTTCAGCAGCCAGACCCATTCCGCGAGGTGTCCAGGCTCGACGCTGACCGGCGGGATCTTCGACCAGTCCTCCTCGAAATATTCGCCGAGGGTGCGCGTCTGCTTGTCGTAGAGGTTGGCGAGGAACAGCGCGAAGAAATCGCCGGCGCGGTTCTGGAACGACAAATCGTGGGTCGCGTCGAAGCAGGCGATCATCGCCTCGAACAGATGCATCTGCGGGTTCTGCCGGCGCGGCATCGAGGGCGGCAGGCCCTCGTGGAAGCCGCCATGGGGCGAGCGCAGCTGGGTATCGAGGAACGACAGCAGCGCGTCGATCTCGGCGCGGATCTGGGCGTCCTGGTCGAGGCCGTAGACGGTCGCGAGCGCGAGCAGCACGAAGGCGTGGCCGTAGGTGTCGCGCAGCGGATCGTGCACGCCGCCCTCCGCGGTCAGGCTGTAGACGAAGCCGGGCCGGCCGTCCGGCGCCTTGGCCTTGGCCAGCAGGTAGTCCAGCCCCTTCAGCGCGATCGCGCGTCCTTCCGGATACCAGCCGAGCTGGGCCGCCTTGGCGTAGCAATAGATCTGGCGGGCCTGCACCATGATCCGGCGCGGGGCGGCGCGGTCCGCTGTCCCGTCCTGGTGCAGCCGGTCGACAAAGCCGCCGGCGCTGCTGTCCCAGCCTGCGGTCGACCACAGTGGCAGGGCCTGGTCGACGATGCGGCGCTTCAGCCTCGCGACGACGTCGGCGGCCCCGTGCGCCGCAACGCTCTCTGCCTCAGCCATTGTGCTCCCTGGAACCGTCCCAATGTCAGCGGTCACCGTCTGATAGCACGGGCGGACCGGCACGCAACCCGCGCACATCCTCTCAAGGACCTGCCATGACCGACCATTACGACGCCCTTGAAACGCGCGATCCGGCCGAGCGCGAGGCCGCGTTGTTCGCCCGGCTGCCCGAGGTGCTGCGCAAGGCGATGGCGGCGCCGGCCTATGCCAACCTGTTGAGGGGCACCGACCCCGCCTCCATCACCAGCCGGGCGGCGCTGGCCGGGCTGCCGGTGCTGCGCAAGTCGGAACTGCCGGCCCTGCACAAGGCCGCCCCGCCGTTCGGCGGCTTCGTGGCCGACACGCCTGGCTCGTTCGCTCGGCTGTTCACCTCGCCCGGACCGATCTTCGAGCCCGAGGGCCGTCAGGCGGACCCCTGGCGCGGCGCCCGGGCGCTCTTTGCGGCGGGCTTTCGCGAGGGGGATGTGGTGCTGAACACCTTCAGCTATCACCTCACCCCCGGCGGCTTCATCTTCGACGCCGCGGCGCGGGCGCTCGGCTGCGCGGTGATCCCGGCAGGCCCCGGCAATACCGAGCAGCAATTCGAGCTGATCGAGGCCTATCGCCCGATCGGCTATAGCGGCACCCCGGACTTCCTGAAGATCCTGCTCGACGCCGCCGCTACCGCCGGCCGCGATGTGTCCTCGATCAAGCGCGCGCTGGTCTCAGGCGCGGCATTTCCGAAATCATTGCAGGAGGAGATGAAGTCGCGCGGCGTCGAGGCTTACCAAGCCTTCGGTACTGCCGATCTCGGCTTGATCGCGTTCGAGACGGCGGCGCGCGAGGGAATGACGGTCAACGAGGACCTGATCCTGGAGATCGTCAAGCCCGGCACCGGCGATCCGGTTGCGCCGGGGGACGTCGGCGAGATCGTGGTGACCTCGCTCGATCCGCACCATCCCTGGATTCGCCTCGCGCTCGGCGATCTGACCGCCGCCCTGACCGGCCCAAGCCGCTGCGGACGCACCAACATGCGAATCAAGGGCTGGATGGGCCGCGCCGACCAGACCACCAAGGTGAAGGGGATGTTCGTGCGACCCGACCAGATCGCGGAGATCGGCAAGCGCCATCCCGAGCTCGGACGGCTGCGCCTTGTCGTCACGCGCGCCGGCGAGGCCGACGCCATGACGCTGAGGGCCGAATGCGCCTCGGCGGCGGATGCCCTGCAGAGCGACGTCGCGGCAACGCTGCGTGCCGTGACAAAGCTCGGCGGCACCGTCGAGCTGGTCGGCACCGGCTCGCTGCCAAACGACGGCAAGGTGATTGCAGACGAGCGCTAGGCCTTGAGATCACCCAGGCGTTTGATCAGTCCGCATTTGTCGCGCGCGGCGTTGTGAACTATTGAGCTAGCTCGTGCCCCGTGGAGATGGACGGATCATCACCTCATGAGCAGCGCTTCCGGAGATCAGCCGCGAAAGCCGGCCGTCTTCTTCGATCGGGACGGCGTCCTGAACCAGGACATCGGTTACCTGTTTGAAAGCCACAGGCTGGTCTGGATCGACGGCGCGCGCGAGGCGGTCAAGGCCGTCAACGACATGGGGTATTTTGCGTTCGTCGTAACCAACCAGTCAGGCGTCGCAAGGGGTCTCTACGAGGAGACACATGTCCAGGAGCTTCACGACTGGATGGCCGATGAGCTTCGCAGGATCGGCGCGCATATCGACGCCTTTGAATACTGCCCGTTCCATCCTGAAGGGACGGTTGAACGATATCGGCAGGTCAGCCACCGGCGCAAACCGTCGCCGGGCATGATCAATGATCTGCTGGAACGCTTTCCGGTCGACGTCGAACGCAGCTTCCTGGTCGGCGATCAGCCGACGGATCTCGAGGCGGCACGAGCGGCCGGGCTGAAGAGCTACCTGTTCTCAGGCTCCAATCTGGAAAAGTTCCTGAGGCCTCTGCTGCTCGGGAGCTGAAGACCACAGCGTCAAGCGCGAGGCCGCGCGATCGCGGTCAGAACTTCCGGATCAGCTCAATCACCTCGTCCTGCTGCCGGCGCGTGATCTCGGCGAACATCGGCAGCGAGAGAATCCGGCCCTGATCGCGATGCGCGTTAGGGAACTGCTCCGGCCGATGATCGAACCGCGCATAGGCCGGCAGGAACGGCAGCGCAGTGGGATAGTTGATGGCGGTCTGCACGCCATTGGCGTTGAGATGAGCGGCGAGCGCGTCGCGGCGCGGATGCCTGATCGTGTAGAGGTGATAGACGTGGCTGCGCGCCGGCGCGACTTCGGGCACCACGACATCCTCGATCTGATTGAGGCCGGCATCATAGATCTCGGCGGCGGCCTGCCGGGCCTCGGTCCAGGCGGCAAGATGCGGCAGCTTGGCCGAGAGGATCGCGGCCTGCATGCCGTCGAGCCGGCTGTTGATGCCTTCGATGTGGTGCTGGTGCTTCACCAGTCCACCATGGCGCGCCAGCATGGCCATCTGCTCGGCGAGCGCCGCGTCGTTGGTGACGACCGCGCCGGCATCGCCCATCGCGCCGAGATTCTTGCCGGGATAGAAGGAATAGGTCGCGGCCTCGCCGAAGGTGCCGACCATGCGACCCTTGTAGCGCGCGAGATGGGCCTGGGCGCAATCCTCGATCACCCACAGCTTGTGCTTCTGCGCGATCGCCATGATCGCGTCCATATCCGCGGGCTGGCCATAGAGATGCACCGGGATGATGCCGACCGTGCGCGGCGTGATCGCGGCCTCGATGGCCGCCGGATCGATCGTGAACGTCGCCTCGTCGGTGTCGCAGAACACGACGGTGGCACCGGAGTGGGTGATCATCGCAGCGGTCGAGATCCAGGAATGCGCCGTCGTGATCACCTCGTCGCCCGGCTTCACCTTCAGCGCGCGCATGGCGAGGTAAAGCGCGTCGGTGCCGTTGGCGCAGGACACGCAATGAGCGACCTCGGCCGCCGCCGCAAATTCGCGCTCGAAGGCGTCGACATAGCTGCCGCGAATGAAGGCGTTGTCACGGATCACGCCGGCGATCGCAGCGTCGATCTCGCCCTTGATGGACTGGTATTGCAGTTGCAGGTCGGCATACGGCACCGCCATCGATATTCCCCTATTGCCCTATTGGCTTGTCAGCAGCCGGCGCGCCGGATTGCCGGCATAGGTGCCAGGCGTCGTGATGTGCTTGGTCACCACCGATCCGGCGCCGATGACGACGTCGTCGACGATCCTGACCGGCATGATCGTCGCATTGGAGCCGATCGACACCCGGTTGCCGATCACCGTCTCGCGCCACAGCTCCTTGCGTCCACGCGCCGGGCCGCCGGTGGAGAACGTGTCGTTGACGAACATCACACCGTGCCCGATGAAACAATCCTCGCCGATGGTGACGAGCTCGCAGACGAAGGCATGCGACTGCACGCGGGTGCGCGCCCCGACGATCACGCCCTTCTGGATTTCGGTGAAGGGGCCAACGAAGCAGTCGTCGCCGAGCTTGCAGCCATACAGGTTGCAGGGCTCGACGATCTTGACGCGTTCGCCGAACGCGACATCGCGCACGCTGGCCTGATGCACGTCCGGCCGGTTCACGAAGCGACGCCCAGCCGGCTTAGCCGTGGCGTGAAGCGCAGCGCGACTTCCTCGCCGGTCTCGATCGACTCGTAGAGGGCCGAGATCAGCTCCAGGCTCTTGCGGCCCTCGAGCCCGTCGACCAGCGCGGCGCGCTGGTTCTCGAGGCAATCGACCACATGGTGATAATAGGCCTGATGGCCGAAGCCGTAGACGTTGGGCGGGTTGACCGAGAACTTCTCCACGACGTCCTTGTCAGACGGCAGCTCGTCGACAAAGCGCCAGTGCCGGATCTGGTTGACCGCAAAGCCCGAAATCTCGACCGTGCCCTTTTCGCCCAGGATCGAGAGCGAGCCCTCGAGATCGGTCGGGCGCGCCGCGGTGGTCGCCTCGATGATCCCGAGCGCGCCATTGCGGAACTTCAGCGTTGCAACCGCCGTATCTTCGGTTTCGATGTTGGCCAGCGCCGTTGCCGCGCGCGCATGCACGCTCACGACGTCGCCGAAGAACCACTCTAGCATGTCGACATGGTGGCTCGCCTGATTGGTCAGCACGCCGCCGTCATAGGCCCAGGTGCCGCGCCAATCGTCCTGGTCGTAATAGGCCTGGTCGCGGCACCAGCGCACCCTGACCGTCCCCAGGATGAGCTTGCCGAAGCGGCCGGCGTCGAGCGCCTCGCGCGCCTTGACTACCGGCACGTTGAAGCGGTTCTGCTTGACGATGAACATCTTGACGCCGGCCTGGTCGCAGGCCCGGATCATGTCGTCGGCGTCCTGCAGACGCAGCGCCATCGGCTTCTCGACCACGACGTGCTTGCCGGCCCTCGCGCAGGCGATCACATGCGCGGGGTGCTGACCGCTCGGCGTCAGCACGGCGATGGCATCGATGTCCTTCCGCGCCAGGAATTCGTCCATGTCGTAATGGGCCGCAACGCCGAACTTCCCGGCAACCGCATCGGCGCGCGCGCGGATCGGATCGCAGACCGCGACCAGGCTCGCTCCTTCGATGTGATTGCCACCCAGAAGATCCGAGTGACGCTTGGCGATACGCCCGCACCCGAGCAGGCCAAATCTGATCATGCAACAGGCCCTGTCTTGTCTCGTGGCTGGCCAGTGCAACCAGCCGAAGAGCCGAGGGAACAAGCGGCCTTGCGAGCCGCACGGTAGCGTTCCATTACCCAGAAAACCCGGGATAAAGCAAGGCCATGCGCCGATCAGGTGGCGGACGGCACGCCGATTCCGCCATGTTCGTCGCCGGGCAGTGGGGAGCAAACCCGATCCGCGCCGACGCCCGAATGTCGGCTCCCTGTCAAACCTTGTGGTACTCGCGGTACCACTTGATAAATCGCGCGATCCCATCCTCGATGCTGGTCGCAGGCCGAAATCCGATGTCCCGCGCCAGATCTTCAATGTCTGCATAGGTCGCCGGCACATCGCCGGGCTGCATCGGAAGCAGTTCCCTGATTGCTTTCCGGCCGAGCTCCTTCTCCAGCAGAGAGACGACGTGCAAGAGCTCCTCGGGGTTATTGTTGCCGATATTGTAGATCTTCCAGGGCGCCCTGCTGCTCGAAGGATCGGGCGCGGCTGTGGGGGGGATTGATTGCCCCTGAGGTGGCCGCGCCATGAGGCGGATGATCGCTTCGGCGATATCGTCAACAAAAGTGAAGTCACGGCGCATATCACCGTTGTTGAACAATTTGATCGGCGTTTCACTCAAAATCGCTTTCGCGAAAATGAACATGGCCATGTCCGGGCGGCCCCACGGACCATAGACCGTGAAGAACCGCAGGCCGGTAGCAGGGATGCCATACAGATGGCTGTACGAGTGCGCCATCAACTCATTGGCCTTCTTTGACGCGGCGTACAGGCTGATCGGATGGTCGACATTGTCATGCACCGAGAAGGGCAGTTTTGTATTGCTGCCGTAGACCGATGACGATGATGCAAACAGCAAGTGTCCGCACCCGTTGTGGCGACATCCTTCAAGAATATTGATGAAGCCTTCCAGGTTTGCATCCACATAGGCATGTGGATGCTCCAGCGAGTAGCGCACGCCGGCTTGGGCGGCGAGATGGACAACGACAGGAAAACGATACGCGGCAAAGAGCGACTTGATACCCGCGCGATCAGTCAAATCGAGCTTCACAAAAGTGAAGTTCGGGTCGCGCTTCAGGATCTCGAGACGTGCTTCCTTCAGTTGAGGATCGTAATAGTCGTTGACGATGTCCAGGCCGACGACCTTGCGGCCCGCCGCCAAGAGGCGCTGGGCAACGTGAAAGCCAATGAACCCGGCAGCTCCAGTGACCAGTGGTGTATCGTGCGACATCGCTTTCTCAGCCATTGTTCTATAGCCGCCAGAGCTCGATGCCGGCGGGAGCTACGCTACGGTCGAGCTTCGCTTTGACATCCAGAATGAGGCCCGTGCCGCCATCCAATAGGCGCTGAAAGAGCGGCCAGCCACCGGCGAGATAGCTATCATGCGCGACGGCCAGGATAACCGCATCCGCCGGGCGCAGGTCATCGAGATCAGTCAGCGTCAGCCCATATTCATGGCTTGCATCCTCCGCATTCGCGAGAGGATCGTGCACCTGAACGTGAATACCAAATGTCTCAAGCTCACGAATGATGTCGACCACACGGGAGTTGCGCGTATCCGGGACATTTTCCTTGAAGGTCAGGCCAAGTACCGTGACGGTGCTTTTGCCCCCCTTGCCCTTCCCGCGAAGCAGCATTCGAACACATTCACGCGCAATGCGCTGACCCATGCCGTCATTGATCCGGCGACCGGCCAGAATCACCTCCGGATGGTAGCCCGCTCGCTCGGCACGAAAAGTCAGATAGTAGGGGTCGACGCCGATGCAGTGGCCGCCAACGAGGCCGGGCTGAAACGGCAGAAAATTCCATTTTGTGCCCGCGGCCGCCAAAACGTCGCCAGTGTCGATATTCAGCACCTGAAAGATCAGCGATAGCTCGTTCATAAACGCGATGTTCAGATCGCGCTGCGTGTTCTCGATGACCTTGGCAGCCTCGGCCACCTTGATGGAAGGTGCGCGATGGATGCCGGCCGTTACGACGGACCCATAGACATTAGCAACGATGTCGAGCGTTTTCGGATCCTGAGCAGAGACGACCTTCATGATGGTCTCGAAACGGTGCAGTTTGTCACCGGGATTGATCCGCTCGGGAGAGTACCCGACCGTGAAGTCCACGCCCGGCTTCAAATGGGAGACCTCGGCCAGGATGGGGATACATTCCTCCTCGATCGCGCCCGGATAAACCGTCGATTCGTAGACGACGATGTCACCCTTCTTGAGCGCACCGCCGACCGTGCGCGATGCGGCAATCATTGCCCCCAAATCCGGCCGGTGCGCATCGTCGATTGGCGTCGGCACAGTGACGATGAAGAAATCCGAGTCCCGGATCGCCACCGAATCCACGGAGAACGTCAGCGACGCATGGCGAAGATCTTCGGCGTCGACTTCACGCGTACGGTCATATCCCTTGCTGAGCTCGGCAACACGGCTGCGGTCCACGTCAAAACCAACGACGGGTATTCTTTTGCGGGCGAAGGCAACCGCAACGGGAAGGCCGACATAGCCCAACCCAATAACTGCAATCTTTCGGAAATGTGACATAAAGGAAGTTCCGGCTCAGGCGTACCATCGAGGCCGGTTGTTTAGCCGCCATACAGCCGACGTCGCAAGAGCGAAAGTCCTTAAGATACCAAGGATTCTGCCGCAAAAAATGAGCGCTATTGCCAGGGCGACCTAAAGAGAATACCAAGTTATTAACCTCTTCGGCCCCTCTTGCATCCTTTGAGACACCTGCGACACGGCCAAAATGCGTCGGCTCTGAGCTTCGTCGACCCAATACCGGCGTCGCCAACTTTGCCTTATCCGGTTCCCTCGGGATAACCTTCGCGCCTATTGGTTCCCGCCTGAGCCAGGTCATCAACCGTGGATGCCGTCTTATTGTCGTGGTTTAGATGCGATATGAGCTAATTCTGCTGGACGGGCAATCTCCCTGGCTCGGCCCCTGCCCGCTGACCGATTTGCAAGCCTTCCAGTAGGGCACGATGTGCGGAATCGCCGGATTTCTCGCGGACCCTAGCAGTCGGACATCGGTCGAACAGCTTAAATCCATCGCCGACGCCATGGACGTCAGCCTGGAACATCGCGGTCCCGACGACCACGGCATATGGGTCGATGCCGAAGCTGGTGTTGCCCTCGTTCACCGCCGCCTGTCGATCGTGGATCTTTCGCCCGCCGGACACCAGCCCATGCACTCGGCCGATGGCCGCTTCGTGATGGTCTACAATGGCGAGGTCTACAGCCACCTTCCAATCCGAGCCGAGATCGAAGCGACCGGCCACCGTTTTCGCGGACACTCGGACACCGAGGTCCTGCTCGAATCGTTCGCGCGATACGGAATCCGCGCCACGGCTGACCGACTGATCGGCATGTTTGCGATCGCGATCTGGGACAGGCAAGAGCGAACCCTGAAGCTCATTCGCGATCGACTCGGCATCAAACCGATCTATTGGGCCAAGGTCGGCGGGCTGTTCATGTTCGGCTCGGAGCTCAAGGCGCTGCGCCGGCATCCGGGATGGACGCCGCGGATCGAACCGGCGGCGGTCGCCTCGTTCATGCGACACAACTATATTCCGGCTCCGCACACCATCTATCGGGATGTCTACAAACTCGAGCCGGGGACTATTCTGACCCTGGAATTCGGCCGCGAACAACAAATTGATAAGTTCTGGGATGCCCGGCAGGTGGCTCTCGACGGCCTGAGCAACCCGCTCTCCGGAGACGAGGCGTCGCTGGTCGAACAACTCGAGACGCTTCTTGTCGATGCCATCCGCAAGCGAACGATGGCGGACGTGCCGCTCGGCGCATTCCTTTCCGGCGGAATCGATTCATCGACCGTCGTCGCGTTGATGAAGGCCGCAAACGTCGGACCGGTAAAGACGTTCTCGATCGGCTTTGAGCAAAAGGCCTTTAACGAGGCACCTCACGCCGCTGCGATCGCCAAGCATCTCGGAACCGAGCACACCGAACTCATCGCAACCTCGCAGCAAGCGCTCGAGGTCGTACCGAAGCTTTCCGAAATCTTCGACGAGCCGTTCGCTGACTCGTCACAGATTCCGACCTACCTGGTTTCGGCGATGACACGCAAGCACGTCACCGTCGCACTTTCGGGCGATGGCGGCGACGAACTCTTCTCGGGCTACAATCGATATCAGCTGACCCGGCGTTCCTGGAGGATGCTTTCGCTGGTGCCGACCCCCGCGCGAAAGGCACTCGCAGCGGGCCTGACTTCGGTAAGCTCGGAGCGATGGAACGCGATTTTCGACTACCTTCCGGAGCACAGCTATCCACGACTGCCGGGCGACAAGATCCATAAATTCGCGAACGTGCTCGGGTTGAACGATGCCGATGAGCTGTACAGAAAGCTGATCAGCCATTGGGACCCGGATAGCATTGCGCCCGGCGTGGCGGAAGCCCGTGGGGTCTTGTGGGACAATTCCGTACGGACCGACTTTCCGAACTTGCTCGATCGAATGCAATTCCTCGACTCGGTGACCTATCTTCCCGACGATATCCTGACGAAGGTCGATCGTGCGAGCATGGCGGTCGCTCTTGAAGCGAGAGTGCCGCTGCTCGATCACCGCGTTGTCGAAATGGCCTGGCGGCTCCCGCACTCCGTCAAGATCCGGCGCGGCGTCAGCAAATGGCTGTTACGTCAGGTTCTGTACCGTCACGTCCCGAGAAATCTCGTCGAGCGTCCAAAGATGGGCTTTTCTGTTCCACTCGACGAATGGCTGCGCGGGCCGTTGCGGCAGTGGGCGGAAAATCTGCTTTCCGAGAAGCGGTTGCGGGAGACGGATTTCTTCGACGTCGCGCTCATTCGCCGGCACTGGACCGAGCATCTGTCGCGCAAGCGCAACTGGCAATACGCGCTCTGGGACGTCTTGATGTTCGAAGCCTGGCGTGAACGGTGGGGATAGATTACTTCGAAAGCCGGATGCTCGGGATATCATTCGGAATCTTGCCCTCCAGCAAGCCGCGATAAAGATCCTCATAGCGCGACACACAAGCATCCAGACTGAAGGTCTTTTCAGCCCGGTCTGCCGCCTTCATGCCCATTCTGGCGCGCAATGCCCCGTCCGCAGAGAGAAGAAGTATTGCCTTGCTCATCGCTTTGGGATCACGCGGCGGCACGATGAACCCGGTTTCTCCGTTGATATTCGCCTCGGGATTTCCTCCCACGTCGGTTGCGATCACCGGAAGTCCGGCCGCCATGCTCTCGAGCACCGCGTTCGAGAACCCCTCCTCGTGCGAGGACAGAACACCGATGTCCGCGCCACACAGGAGATCAGGCACGTCGCTTCTTGAATCGAGAAAGAGCACGTTGTCGGCTATTTTGAGATTCGTCGCTTGCTCACGCAGCGCCCCGCCGATTCCGTCGTCGCGCCCCACCACTAAGAGCCTCCAGCCGGCGGGCAAATGAGGGCAAGCCATCGAAAAGGCCACGAGCAAATCCTGATGTCCTTTGTAAGGGATGAGGTTTGCCACCATAATGAAAACAAGCGCGTCTTGATCGATTTCGAGGGAGGCACGCACGCCCTGCCGCACCATCGAAGACTTTTGATACTTTGCGAAATCGATGCCGTTGTAGATCAGGCCGAGCCGATCTGCCTGGACGTTTTCGTCATCATGCAGTTGGCGCACCACGCTGTTTGAATTGCCGAGAATGGCCGTCATATGGGGATGCAGCCAGCCTTCGATCGCAGGACTAAAGCGAATGTTGCGCTGATAGTAATTGAGGCTTCGTCGGCTCATGATCCGAACAGGAACGCGAGCCAGAATCGACGCCGGAGCCCCCAGGATGTATGCCCCAGGCAAAAAGAAATGAGCGATTGCCGGACGAAATCGGCGCATGACCCGGCAAAGCCAGAGTACCGTCTCAGCGAGACGCACGAAGCTTCGTATCCGAGACGCGCCGCCGGAACGCCGCGCGACCGGACGGGCTATCACCTCGAAGCCGGCCGCCTCCAGACCATCTGCGAGCTTGCCTCTTTCGGTCATGCAACAAACGACCGGCTTCCATCGGCCGCGATCAAGTCTCGGGATGATCTGTGCCAGATGCCGCTCGGCTCCCCCGACATCGAGGGAGCCGATCACGTATATGATCGGGAGTGGGCTCATTGTCTGAAAATCAATGACATCCTCGCCGCGACCGCGAACGCCTTGTCGCGATTCCATGCGGCAGAGCACATAGCATCGTTCCTCTACGCATTCCGAACAAACAGGAATTCGGAATTTGCTTCGCCGGTTGCGATCTTCTCGAGCTTGAAGCCCATCTTCTCGACAAAATCGATGGCGTCCTTGTCGTAGACGAACTCCATGGGCCAGCCGCCGAGCCAATCGCGGATGTCGGTAAACTTGTTCATGCCGCGCATTTTCTTGTATTCCCGCACCCGCCGCAGGAACGCGGGCAAATTGCGCGGATCTCGGTACATCTCGAAACGCCAGACGTACCAACCGTCCATGAGCCTGCGCCGCAGCCAACCGGAAGCAACGTATCGGCGCTTCACATCAAGCCAGAACTCCGGAGTCGGGTCTTTCTGTACGTCGGCCGAGTAGAGTGCGATGTAGAACAGTCCTCCCGGCTTCACTCGGCTGGCTGCATTTTGAATCGCATGCCAGACCTCGCCCGTGTGATGCAGCACACCCCACGAATAGACCAGATCGTAGAGCGGCAATTTGGCGACGTAGGCATCGTCGAGAACCGACCCCTGCTCCGCGGTCCAATTGGCAGGGTTGCCCGCTTGCGACTGGACAAATTTGCTGGCCCGGACCGAATCCGGATCATAGTCGAAGCCGTCCACCCGGGCGGCGCCTGCATCGAGCATGGCAATCGAATGCAGCCCGCTGCCACAGCCAATATCGATAACCGTCAGGCCATTGAGATCGGAACGCCCCATGAACTGAAGGATATGACGCTTCGAAGTCTGAACCTTCTCCGCGTCGAAATTCTTCTGAATGAAGTCATGCCAATTCTTTCCGAACTCGAAGCGCTTCTCTTCTACCTGGTCCATCAAATTGTCCTCTGGAATCCGTTTAACCATACACCGCGAGCGTTTCATCGATCGCACGCTGAACCCCGAAGCGCTTGAACGCGAACTCAGGACCATCTTTCGCCGCGGCTTCTCGCCAGTGGCCGTCTCGCAAAAGGCGCACGATTTGGCAAGCACTCGATGCCGCGTCCCAGCCTTGGAGAACCCACCCTGACTTGCCGTGATTGACAGCCTCTGGCGCGCCGCCGGCGGGCGTCGTCACGGCGGGCACCCCCAGGAACTGCGCTTCGACCAAAACGTTCGGAAGCCCCTCCGCACGGGAGGTCAGAAGCATCAGGTCCATGCTGGCAATAGCGGCCATCGACTCCTTCAGATGGCCCGCGAAAAACACGGCTCCTGCCAAATCGTCAGCAGCCGCGCGAGCCTCCATGACCGCGCGCAAAGGTCCATCTCCAACGATCAGAAAACGCACATCAGGCAGTTCCCGGCGGATGAGCGCTGCGATCTCCAGCCACAGCATGGGGCACTTTTCCTCGGTGAAGCGCATCACGGTCCCCACAACCTGCGCGCCGGGTTCAATTCCGACGCGCTGTCGGAGCTTGGCGCAATCCGCCTTGTACCCCGCCAGCTCGGACTCATCAAAGGCATAACCATTGCGGACAACGCCAATCGAGTCCTTGGCTAATCCAAGCCAAGCCTCGTAAGCCCTCGCGCCAGCCGCACTGTTGTTGATCATCTTGACACCCGGCTGACGCGCGAGCCAGCGGTAGCTTTCACGCATGTATGGCTGATGAAAAACGAAATTGATCGGCGGCAAACTACGTTGCGAGATGATGATCTTTGGCACGCCGGTCAGCACCGCCGCGATACCCCCTTTGATGTTGACTTCGTCGAGCCACAGATGGGCAATCTCGGGGTTCTGCGCCGCCAATGTCTTGGCATAGAGGGCCACGTCGTCCCGCAGCTCCGGCGGCAAGGCATCGACGACGGCCCGCCGCGCCGGTTCGAGGTTACTGTCCACCTCAGTGCCGATGACGCTGGCTGCAATATCCCTGGACTCAAGCTCCGGCAGAAAAAACCTGCTGACTGGGGAGGATAGATTGACGCATGCCACGCGGATGCTTGGCTTCCGGCCTTCGCGAAGCCCCCGCGCCGTGACCACCAATTGGCGCTCTGCACCGCCTGGGCCAAGCGTGCCGATCATCATCGTCACACCGTGCTGCTGCGCAATCGATCTCCTCGCGGCCGAGACACCTTGCCTCTCCAGCTGGATACCGAACTGCCTGAGCGCGCGACGATGTCGTCGATCAGGCATCGCCAGGACGAGCTTGAGAATTCCACGCTCGACCCGCTCCACCATGCTGAGTTCTGCCGGATCGCGCGCCAACAAGGGACGACAGCGAGCCATCTTCGACCAGGCTAACAAATACGCATCTTTGAACGTGACGGTTGGAGATCGACGCGGCCGGTACTGCCGAATACGAGCCATCTTCGACCAGGCGAACAAATACGCATCTTTGAACGTGACGGTTGGAGGTCGACGCGGCCGGTACTGCCGAATAAATGCAATCGTGCGGTGCGGCAGATTGCGACGGACCGCCACGGCGAATGCCCTCGCCACGAATTTTGGACCTATTGCAAACATGGAAGAAACGGTCCGCGCCGGCGGCCGCCATGCAGCATTGCCCTTCGATGTCGCTTGTTCCTCCTTGCCCACGTTCTTCGCCCCCTAGACAAATGGCCTGGCCGGCCCCCGTTCAAATCTTGCGGTCATGGGTTTGCTCGATCCTGCTTAATACGCACGATGGGTTCGGCACTACCTTCGGCCCGGTCGCCCGCTCACGATCGATAGATCCAGGACGGGAGCTTGGCTGCAAACCACCGCAGCGCCCAAGGTCGTTGCGGTCGATCTGCCTTCTCCACAACAGGATCAGCCGACGGACCCGCCTCAACAACCACGCTATCAACTGCCGAACCGACCGCAATTTCATCGCGGGCGGCCAGCATCCCGTCGGCCATGAGCTCTATATTAAAAGAAGTCTTGACCTGTCGCGGGGCCAGTTGCGCAGCTTTTTCTCTCCAGCGCAAGTTGCCTAGCAAGTCAACGATAGTATCAGCCATAACCCGCGCTGTCGCATCGGGCTTGAATATCTGCCCCGTCTTGCCATCCAGCACAGCCTCGGGAGCGCCTCCAGCGGAGGTCGTAGCGACGGGAACCCCAAGGGCCTGAGCTTCGAGAATGACGTTTGGAAGACCCTCGATACGAGACGCCAGAAAGAACAGGTCCATTGCTGCGATTGCCGCGGCCGGGCGCAGTTCCAGATCGGCAAATATCAATGCGCCGGTCAACCCAAGCTGCTCGGCGCGAGCGCGAACATCATCGAACCGCGCGCCATTGCCCACCAGCAGGAAGCGCACATTCGGCATCTTCTCACGTATCATCGCGGCGACATCGAGCCAGAGGAACGGACGTTTCTCCGTCATCATCCTGAAGACACCGCCAACAATCAGCATCTTCTCATCGATGCCCAACGCGGCTCGGTATTGTTTTCTCAGGACCTTGGGTGCAGCATCATTGTCGAGGTCAATTCCGTTGTGCACGACCTTGATCGCTCCCTCTGGGAGCTCCAGCCACGCGGCATACGCGCGCGCACCAGCATGGCTGTTATTTAGCATCTGCAGGTTCGGTTGCTCTGCCAAGAACCGATAACAATCACGATGGTACCCGTGATAGTAAGGGAAATTGTAGGATGGCATATTGCGAAAGCAGAGCAATGTTCGGGGAATCTGCAGTACGGTCGCCGCAATGCCTCCTTTGATGCACACTTCGTCCATCCAGAGATACACCGTCTCGGGATTTACATCCGAGAGAACGTCGTAGTAGGCCCTTACGTCAGCGAGCTCCGGCGACAACAATTCAAATGGATCGGGACCCGCCGTCTTCCCGGATCCGGTCGGAGATTTGGCGGCAGAGAAGCCGTCGATGATTTTGACGTCCGCCTTCTGCAGCCTGGCTCTGAAGAAATTCTCCCGTTCCGTCGCCGGCGGATGGACGAGCGCCACAGTAACTGAATCAATCCCTCTCGATACGATCTGTTCGACCAAGGCGACCATTTGCCGTTCGGCGCCACCCGGGCCCAACGAACCAATGATCATCAGGATTCCACTGCGATGCGGCGACGCCTTTGCTGACGCGCTCGACATCGCCTGCGCAGCAAGGGCCTGAAAGGCCGTTAATTGCTCCTGATAGTCGGTCGCTCGCCCCTTCTGCCCAATGTACAGAAGTCGATTCCCCGCCCCAGCCTGAGTTGGCTTGTTCTGGCGCATGTTCTCAAGCCAATCCGGCAGAGGATCAACGAGCGGCTTTCCGCTCCAGAAGGCATCGTTCGGGACAAAGATGTTGTCGTCGAACCCCACCTGATGCGTCACCACCTCATCGAAGCCGAACCGGGAGAGAAGCGCTTTCAGTGACGATTGATCGAGCGAGCGAACGTGCTGCCAGCGATGGAACAGCAAATTGCTGACCGGGCAGTACGCCATGTCCAAATCGAGGTCTTCGTTGTTGGGCGTCGTGATGACCAACACGCCCCCGGGCCGCACAAAGCGCGCCAGACGATCGAGCGTGACGTCCATGACCTCGTCCAGAACATGCTCGATGACCTCGGACATGATTACGACATCAAAGGTCTCCGTCGAGTCGTCGCCCACGACGCCCAGGAATCCATCGAAATTCTCCAGCGCACGCTGCAGATTTGCCGCGCGTCCTTTCGACGGCTCGTATCCCGCCACGGTCAGGCCCCGCTGGGCCATGAAGCGAAGAAGGTGGCCATCACCGGCACCGAAATCGAGAATGCGTCCGTGCTTCGGAAGTATGTGATCGATAGCCGTAATGACACTACGGCCGCCAAGCTTCGCGAAACTGAGTTCGGTCAGCCGGGTTTGCCCCACATTGTCCCAGAACCGGTTGACCAGTTCGGGGGTCCACTTCAAGCGTTCCGCAGCCATGTCAGAGCTTTCTCACCATTGTACGAAGCAGCGAAGCCCCATCCTACTGCTTGATCGTGAAGGCCTGCCCCGTTGGCAAAAGCGCGAGATTCTCGGCCTTCGATTCGAAGAATTCGTCAGCTGCTTGTTTCGCACCTGGGCATGATTTGAACCCGTGGTCATCAAGCAGGATAATGCCACCCGCAACCATGCGAGGATAGAAGAACTGAAGCGAGTCGAGCGTGGGCTGGTAGAGATCGACATCGACGTGCACAAAGCGAAACCTGCAGTCGGCCGCTTCGGCAAATCGCGTGGGAATCCAGCCCTTATAAATCCGATAGTTGTCGAACTCTCGCAAGCTCTGCGTCAACTCATCTTCGGCCGCGGTCAGCGAGCCCTTTCGCCAGTACGTGCCATCGACGGAAGCCGGCTCGGACAACCCCTCGAAACTGTCGAAGAGATGAATCGACATCGGTATCTTCCTGAAGGCCTGGCACAGCAAGTAGGCCGTAGCGCCCCTGTACGCGCCGCATTCGGCGGCATCGCCTTCGAGATGAAGCACGAGCTTCAGCAACTCGTTCATCGCATATTTGCGATCAAGCGAATGCCAGTTCCCTACATCCATGAACCTCATGTAGTAGGCAAGGAATGCTTCATCCTCGAGGAATATCCGAGCAAATTCGGAGAATTTGAACTTCGGATAGATGGCTGTCGTCAGCGCCTCCGCCGAAAGATAGCGTTCGAATTCGGAGGATTGAAACTCCAGCCCACGCTTCAAGAGCGTAAGAAGCTGAACAGCCTTGTCCGGCGCAAGGCTCTCGATCTCCGCCGCCAGCCGCGCAGCATCAGAACTGTAGACCGGGGCCGGAGCGGGTTGCACCGGGGCCGCGCTCTCGGTCTTCGCGCGCGGTCCCAGCAACGGCGCCATTATTCGCTTCAACATCCTCCGACAGCTCCGCTTACCCGGGCGACATCCTCTTGTTCAGAGGAGATCACGATTTCACTCTCCAGATTGACCAAGGCTGTCGTGAAAGCCCCTTTTGTGCCAACAACCCGGAATTGAATGGCATCCTCGACGAAATCGATTTTTGCACCATCGTGGAGATGCGCCGCGCCGAGCGTTAGAAAGAAGTCGCCCGCAGCCAACCACATCGTGCAATCGCACGCTATCGTCAGAACATCACCGGCACGGGCTTGCCACGCCACGCCATGGCTGGTGAGGTTGGTTGCCCCCCATACGACAGTTCCCCTGCGGTCCTTAATTGCAAAACCACAGGACAGTGCCGGAATGTCCACATCGCACCGAAACCGCATCGAAAAGCGATAGTTACTTCCACTCTGAAGGAGCGTTGCGCGCCGTCCGTGCTCATCGAACACCCCCCAATCGAGCAAACGCCCCTCACCCGATCCATATCGAACCTTCGGCGCGATTTCCTCCGCCGGCAGCTCGGAATCGTCGGCATTCTCGACGGTTCTTTGACTGATCGCGTTCTCCAGCCCCGGCGACGACGCCTCTTCGGCCGCGGTCGCCGTGCTCGCTTCCGATTTGCCAAACAGCAGATTGTGATAGACCACCGATATCGGCCCGGCCTCGCCTTCCGCGAAGACTCGTCCGCCTTCCAGAATCAGGGCGCGATCGCAGAAAGTCGTAATCGTGTTGGTATCATGGGACACGAGCAAGATCGTCGCGTTCTTCTGCTTCAGCCGCTGGATCCAGCCGAAGCACTTCATTTGAAACCGCGCGTCGCCAACCGATAGAGCTTCGTCAACGATCAGGATATCAGGCTCGACGCTGATCGCCGTGGCGAACGTGAGACGCGCCTGCATCCCGGTCGAATAGGTCTTGAATGGCTGGTCGATGACGTCCCGCAACTCGCTAAATTCGATGATCGAATCGAGCTTGCGTTCGATTTCCGCTTTGGGCATGCCGAGGCACAGCCCACCCATGAAAATGTTCTCTCGGCCGGTGTAGTCCGGGTGAAAGCCGGTTCCCAGTTCGAGGATGGCGGTGATCCGGCCGTTGACGTCCAAATCACCCGACGAGCGCTCGAGTGTTCCGGCGATGATCTTGAGCAGCGTCGATTTTCCGGCCCCATTGCGCCCAAGAATTCCGACGATCTCTCCACGCTTGAGATCGAGATCGACGGCCTGAAGGGCCACGCGCTCGGTGTGGCGCGGAACGCGGCGAATAACTTCCACCAGCGGATCGATTGCATGCTCATAGACGCGGTACGCCTTTCGCAGCCCGCGCGCACGGATGGCGATTTCGGATCCGGTCATAGCGCGTCACCAAAGCCGTGCTGCAGGCGAGAGAATGCCGCGTAGCCGATTGTCAGGCAGGAGACCGCCCCAAGGGGAAAAACAATCCAAGCCGCCGGATGTTGAAAGGCTCCGAAATAGAGCGCGTCCTGCCAGCACCAAACCTGGTAGCTGAACGGATTGAAATGAAAAACCCAATTCATCCAGCTCGGCGTCACATACGGGTTGAACAAGATGGGCTGTGCGAACAGGTTGACCGCACAGAAGATCGTCACGATGTCGCGCAAATCGCGAAAGAAGATGCCGAGGGCCGATAGCATGAGAGCAACGCCGGTCATCGCAATGAGTTGGATCGCAATCAGGAACGGGACGGTCAGAACCATGAAAGTCAGGGTTCCGCTGACCGCAGCGTAGCCGATCGTGAACAGAAGCGCGATTGAGTATGGAAGCGCCGAAGCGATCGCAGTCTTGATCGGCAATACCACGACCGGAAAAATGATCTGCTTCACGAGGCTTGCATGAGCGGTCAATATCGTGGTGGAGCGCGCCAGCAAATCCTGAAACGCCAGCCACGAGACTATTCCGATCAAGACATTGACGGCAAAATCGGGATGGCCGCCGCTGCTACCGACGCGGGTCGGGAATACGTAGGCAAACAGGAGCGAGTACATCAGCATGAGCAGCAGCGGATGGCCATAAGCCCACAGCGCGCCCAGCAGCTGTCCGGTGTGACGATCACGCAACTCACGCTTCACGAGCTCAGCAACGAGCTCGCGGTGTCCGTACACCGAGCCAAGAAGTGACTGCGCCGCGATCACAGCGAGACCTCCGGATTAGCCGACAGCCACGCTTGCGCCATCAAGACATTCCACAGCGGATAGGCCCAGTTCGCGCCAGCCAGATGCGCTTGCCATCGCTCTCGGATCGGTGCGGGAGTGAACAATTCCTGCTCCTTCAATCTTTTCTCAGCCAACAATTCTTCCGCCCAGTCCCTCAGCGGTCCCCTCAGCCACTCCGCCAGCGGCACGCCAAATCCCATCTTTGGACGGTCAAGCAGTGCACGCGGGACACGGCGATAGAGCACCTCGCGCAACGCCCATTTGGCAACGCCATCGCGATACTTCATATGCCTTGGAAGGGTCCAGGAGAATTCCACGACCCGGTGATCCAGTAGCGGAACCCGCGCTTCGAGGCCGACGACCATGCTGGCGCGATCGACCTTCGTCAGAATGTCGTCAGGCAGATAGGTGAGAGTGTCGATAAGCATCATCCGGTCGAGAAAATTCGGAACGCCGGTCGGGAGATGCGTATCCCAAAGCACCCCCTTGGTCTCGGAAGCTCCGATCACCAGATCGTCCGGTGTGTGCCAATGGCTCAGCATCCCGCGATAGAGCGTGTCGGGATCACCCTCGAGAATGGCCGGGGCGTACCGTTCAACCTTCGAACCAAGACCGTTTATCCGCCAGCGGCCCGGCAGCACCTCGCCGATCTGATCCAAGGCACGCCTCGGAACAGCACGGAGACCTCGAGCCAGCACATTGCGCAAAGCCCCTGGGGCGGGGCTGGCGACCTTTCGCATATCCAGCGCGTAGGCATAGCGGGAATAGCCCGCGAACAATTCATCGCCACCATCTCCCGAAAGCACGACCTTAACATGCTGACGCGTCAGCTCGCACACCAAGGCGGTCGGCAGTTGAGAGGAGTCGGCGAACGGTTCGTCGTACCATTGCGGGAGATGCTCAACCATATCCAAGGCATGCGAGGCATCAGCATACAATTCGGTGTGGTCAGTTCCGAGGTGGCGCGCGACCTCGCGCGCAAAGGGCGCCTCGTCAAATCCCTTCTCCGCAAAACCGATCGAGAATGTATTGATCTTTCGATCTGCGGTCTCTGCCATCAGCGCAGTCACGAGCGAGGAGTCTATCCCTCCCGACAACAGCGAACCAATCGGCACGTCGGCAACCAGCCGGCGCCTCACCGCATCGGACAGCAGAGCATCAAGGCGATTGATCGCCTCGCCCTCGTCGATTTTCGATTTGCCGCCTACCGACGTCTCAACGAGGCCTCTGAGATTCCAGAAACACTCAGTCGAAACTTCGCCGCCAAGCTTGGTCTTGAGCATGGTGCCCGGTTCAAGCTTGTAGGTATCCTTATAGATCGTAAAAGGCGCCGGGATATAGTTGTGGCGCATGAACGAAGCCATCGCGTTGCGATCCAGGGCTGGCGGCCAGCCCGGAACAGCGCGCAGCGCTTTCAATTCCGAGCCGAAGGTCAGCACCCCGTCAATTACGCTCCAGTAAAGCGGCTTGATTCCAAGGCGGTCGCGCACAAGAGTCAGATCGCCAGTCTGCTTGTCATAGAGCGCGATGGCGAACATGCCGATCAGGCGCGGCACCACGTTTTCGATGCCCCATTCCGCGCAGGCCTCGAGGATAACTTCAGTATCCGAGTGACCTTTGAGCCGACGATTGGTCCGCTCAAGATCGGCCGCAATCTCGTTATGGGAGTAAACCTCACCATTGTAGACGATGACGAACCGCCCACATCCCGACGTCATCGGTTGAGCGCCCGTGGGGGTCAAATCACGGATCGCCAGACGTCGGTGACCGAAGCCCACACCTCGTTCGCTGTCGAGCCAAGTGCCGCGCGAATCCGGCCCACGATATGCGAGGCTATCGGTCATTTCGTCGAGGACCCGCTGCGATAGAGGCCCGCGGCCGCCTGGCCGAAGTCGCATGAAACCCGCAATGCCGCACATTACTGCGCCCCTCTCCCCCTGGCCGTAGACACTGTTCAGATCACTGAAAAAAGCAGAGCAGCAAGGAACGTGTATTTGACGCAATCATTGCGCTGCATCCTGATGCTCCTGGTGATTCAACCCCAGCAAGCTTGGAGCCAGTACACGGCCTGGTCCGTAGAGGCGTACCGCTTCATCGAAAGCCCGACTGGGATTGGCTACATCGGTGATCATCACAGCATCAAATGGAATGGCAACACGATCGTAGCCAGCAACGACCTGGACCCCGACGAAACGCGTGTCGCCTGCATTTTCATCAACAATGGCGACGATCGAGACTCCGCAATCGACAGCCGACAGCATGGCAATCTCGGCCAAGTCCGACCTTCCACAGAGCACCAGATTCTGGAAATGCTGCGCCTTCGCCAATTGAAGGACCTGCGCACAATCGGCCTTGGCCTGACGAAAAAACGAGAAAGAGGACGACAGATATTCCACGGTCAGGCGCGATTTCTCAGCGAAGCCCTTTGGCGTCAGGTAATAGGCGTAGCGACGCGCCGGCGCCTGGCTGACTTTGACAAGGCCCTTCTTGATGCATCGCTTGAGGTAGGCGTTAACGAGGCCAAGCGCGATGCCAAGCTCCTCCGCGATGCGGCGCTGCGATTGCGCGCCATCATCGACGGAATTCAGCAAATTAAGGACGATCCGTTCATCCTCCCCGCTAGAATCCGGCAACGTGTGGTCCATTGAGACTCCCCCTCCGCCGGCGACAGATAGTCCGTTCATGCCGTGAACGTCAAGTCGAACGTTCACGATGTGAACAATTCAATCAATTGAATTTGTTGTAGAATTTTATGGCTAGCTAATTGAGCCAGCAAATTGGCATGTTCGGACGGGCGCCTTTTCTTAGCCTGGATGCAAACGCCCACTCACTACGGCGTACCGATAGTATTCGCTCGGCGCTGCCACCGGCCGCGTTCGAACGCCGCCAAATGGACTGACCATACCCCTGCCCCCAGTAGTTGCGTTCGATGAATAACATTCCAGAGTGCGCTGACCGCAATGTCGACGAACAACGACGCCTCGGAATGAGCGGTCACCACATCCGATAAGCGCCTGTACTGGGCGGTTAGAGCTGGCGCAAATCAAGAGCAACCGCGTCGAAGCGTCCGCGCAGCAGCAGCCGGCGCTGTGATAGACCCAGGCGGCACAAGCAGCGCATCGCTCGAACTTCGTACCCACCAAATCTGATGATGTCGCACCCGAACCATGCGGCAGGCCGCCGCACTGCTGGTGGATGTGCGTCATCCCGTGGTATGATTGCGGCCCTTCGTGACGTTGGCGACGATGCTGATGGCCTACTTGCGGTCCTGCTGCTCCCTTCGAGACGACACAGATTTTTCATGCTCCCGATTACCCATGACATCCGGGCTTCCGACAATCCTGCTTCGACTGATCAATGAATCCCCTAGAAATCAAGCTGAAGGGTCGCATCCTCTACATCGCTAACGAGGACTGGGCGTTCTTGCTCAATCGCCTGCCAATGGCGCGGGCAGCGCGTGACGCCGGCCTTGAGGTTCATGTGGCGACCAATGTGAGCAGCGGCGCCGCCTCTATCAAGGCGGAGGACTTTGTACTTCACCAGATCCCCTTCCAACGTGGTCAACGGGCGATGCTCACGGCTGCTGCGGCGCTGAAAGCTATCCGGGAGGTGGAGCGCGCGATCAAGCCAAGCATCGTGCACCATTCCGGGGTGCAATGCTGCGTCTTTGGTTCGCTGGCTGCGCTCGACCGGAGATTCCCCGTCGTCAATGCGATCACCGGGCTCGGCTATATCTTCACGTCATCGAGTTCGCAGTCACGTCTGCTGAAGCGCGTCCTGACCCGACTGCTGCCTTGGCTGCTCAATCGAAATCGCAGCTACACAATCGTGCAAAATCCCGACGACCGCGAGGCGCTGATGGCGCTCGGTGCCAAGCCCGACCGCATGACGTTGATTCCGGGATCTGGCGTTGATGATGAATCACTGCAGCCGCTACCTGAGCCGGCAGGCCCGATCACGATCGGATTCGCGGGGCGGCTGCTGGTCGACAAAGGCATCCGCACTCTGGTTCACGCCCACGGTCTACTGCGCGATCAAGGACACGATATCAACCTTATCATCGCAGGAAATCCTGACCCGGCGAATCCATCGTCCGTGTCACACGAAGAGATCGAAGCGTGGATCGCACGACCGGGCATCACGTGGCTCGGGCACATCGACAACATCGCCTCGCTGTGGCGCGCTTCACACATCGCGGCATTGCCTTCGTATCGTGAAGGGCTTCCGGGAGCGTTGATGGAAGCAGCCGCCTGCGGCAGGCCCCTGATTGCGACGGACACGCCTGGCTGCCGCGAGATTGTGCTTGCTGATCAAACCGGCCTCTTGGTACCACTCGAGGACCCAATAGCCCTGGCAAGCGCAATTCTGCGGCTTGCTGAAGCGCCTGAGTTGCGGGCGAGGTTCGGTGCTGCGGCGAGACGACGCGTGTCGGAGCGATTCTCTGCAAGGATTATCGGCTACACGATCACTCAGCTCTACGGTGACATATTGGCGCGCAATGAGACACCACTGACTGCTTCGAACGCCCGAACCGATCGATAACCGCGACCTCGCCGATCGCGGCCCACTGAACAAGCGAACTGACGCAGCCGGCGTCAAAGCGATGTCCCTCACAGGCTGCGGCCAACGTGTCGTGCCGTGCTTGATATCACCACTATTCTCCGGGCTCCTGCGCCGGCGGCCGGGCCTGTGAATGCGGCAGTTGCCAAGGAAATCTCATGAACTCCTCCATGGGACTCGCCCACAGAAACGCCCGCGCAAGCGGAGGCTGGCTGAATTGCTTTGCTGCTCGTTCGAAATTGGCGACTTGTCAACCTGCTTCCTGGTGTTTACAGGACAACGCAATCGTCAAGCACGACCAGAGAGTTCCGCTCATGGAAGCAACTCGGCTCACTCGAAATCTTGGGTACCTTCGGTCCCGGGACCAGCCATACCTGTGATGACCGGGAGAGCCCAAGCGAACGAAGCAAGCACGGCGTCGCCGTGGAATTGCGGCGCGGTTCGTTGATCCGGCCCAGCCGCGCAGCGGCGCCGGCCGAACTCAAGATACGCTGCGCCATGTTCGCAAGGCTCCGCATCCGCGAAAGATGACGAACGTCATCACGGCAATTGTTGGCAATTGTTGCTTCGCTGAGATAACAGAGGCTTACTCTTGGCACCAAGCAGGTTAAGTTCTCGAATCTTCGAATCCGCAGGCCGCCAGCCACACTCACCGGCCGCGTATGACCTGCAACGGGACTGGCAGCATGAATACGAACGAGATCGCGGTAGCGGGCAAGATTTCAACGCGCGTGAGCTTGGGCATATTGATCAGCTTCCATATCGTCGCCTGCTGCATCTCGCTCGGCTATCTCAGCCGCAGCTACGGCAACTTCCATATTTTTTATGATGCCGAACTGCTCAACGGGGCGATCGCAACGATCGCCGCGTTTGCTGCTCTCTCCTACCTTTTCCTCCTCGTTCCATTCAGCTTTGGTTATTTTCTCAGCTTTTATTTTTACACCATGATCCTTGGATACCTCTGGCTAAATTGTTTCTCCCGCTTCGAGTACAATCACTGGCTCAGCGGAGCCTCTGCCGTCGCGTCCATGATAGCATTCATGGCGCCATCACTCCTCGTGACATCTCCGATCCGACGAGTGTTCACGATTAGCGAAACAACCTTCTACCGCGCATTGACAATTATCTTGGCAGTCGGCGTGGCCACGATCCTGATAGCCGCAAGCTATAGCTTCAAAATGGTCTCGCTCGGGCAGATGTACGACTTCCGCGACAAGATCAACATGCCCTCCCCGCTCGTCTACTGCATTGGCGTCGTTTCGAACGCCCTGTTGCCCTTCACCTTTGCCTGCTTTGTGGAGCGGCGGAATTACTGGCGAGCTGGACTGACGCTTGTCCTATTGCTGCTTGTCTACCCAATCACGCTCAACAAGATCGCGTTCTTCACACCAATGTGGCTTCTGGCCATGGCTGTACTGACGCGCCTGCTCGATTGCCGAATTGCAGTTGTGCTCTCGCTATTCGTACCGCTGATTATCGGCGTCGTCTTGTACGCCATCCTCGGCATCAGCGACACGCGCTATCTCGATATCGTCAATCTTCGAATGATTGCTACGCCTTCAAATGCGATGGATATCTACAACGACTTCTTCTTCAACCACCCTCTCACATCCTTCTGCCAGATTACATTTGTCAAAACCCTCGTCTCTTGTCCCTATCCGGTTCAGTTGGGAGAAGTGATGCAGCAGGCCTACCGGCTCGGTAATTTCAATGCCTCCCTTTTCGCGACCGAAGGGATCGCTTCGGTCGGCGTTCTCCTGGCGCCGATCCCGGTTTTGGCATGCGGACTTGTAGTCGCTCTCGTCAATCGATTTTCCTCGGGCCTTCCTCCTCGCTTCGTCCTTGTATCTGGTGCGATCCTTCCTCAGATCCTCTTGAACGTGCCATTCACGACAACCCTCCTCTCTCACGGCGCCGCCGTACTTTTTCTGCTATGGTATCTGACGCCGCGCTCAGTCTTTGCATCGCAGAGTGGGTCTGTCGCCGTCGAGAGGAAGCTTGAAGAGCACCTCGCATGACCATCAAGCGGTCGATGTTGGTTAGCGATCGCATTTGGTGCGAGCCAACACTGCATTTTGCCCTGATCTACGCCGCATCCTGATCTGCAAACTGGACACGACATGTCGAAGCGATTTCAGCGGAGGCTCGTTCTCGCGACTATTTTTGGAGCGATCTTATACATTCCGCTCGGGCTCTACCTCGATACGCTTCCGCCTTGGCGTGAGCCGGACCCGGGCCTCATCCGCCCGCCATTCAAACATTTTGGCGGCAACGCTTGGCAATATCTGACACTTATCCCAGGCGCCGTCTCGGACAGCAATGAGGCACCCAGTCGGTCTCGGCTTGAAGTGACAGAAGACCGTCACGCTCTCGGACCAGCTCATACGACGCACGTCGATATCGCCGAGAAAGGAAACGGACGATACTCTCATTGGCAGTCGTCCTTGATTTTCTCGACGAGCGACAACAGCGACCCGAATACAAACGGGCGAGCCTACCGAGTCATTGATCCAGACGCGAAGGACCCCTTCGTTTCGCTCCGAATTCCTCATCGTCCAAGTTTGTTGAGCCGGCTATTCCCATCGAGGTTCGATCACTGAACCTCTCGCCCCTCCAGCTTGCGCGTTTTGCATCTGGAAGCAGATATTCACGAGCGGTCAGAACACGAGGTGACCAAGAAGCGGATCGAGCGATCTTTGACCGGACACCAAAAAGCAGCGCACGGAGCCAGCAAGATCAATCCTATTGCGATTGCATTGGAATAGTGGAAAACGACGTCCTGCATGTTCTCAATGTGCAAAACGTACTCGGGATTCAAATAGTCCTCATTGTCGGATCGACTCGATACGTAGCGGTAGATCTCGTTGGCGTTCGCCCAACCTGCTTTTGTGTACTTCGCGACTATCTCCGCTCGCAAGACGCCGCGCCGCACGTCGTACCTGTAAGCCGAAATCCCATAGTCTGGATCAACCAGGTAGTCGTGCCCACCGGCAGCAAACTTTACGAGCACACGGCCACCGACATCGAACGCCCACGCTTGAATTCCATTTTTGCGAAGATTCTCGGAAGTGATCACTGCGCGCTGGCCACAGAAGCCGCATATCAGCGTACGTTTCTGAAGAAGGCCCTCGCTCCAAATTAGGCTCGCGTCGATTAGTGCTAACTGAGCAAGAGTTGCAGAAAGAACACGCTCAATCGGTGTCAACGAGAAGTCGCCCGGTTCGCAGTTGTAGCTGGTGTAGTGCACCGCGAGCGCGATCCGGTTCGCGTAGGCGACATCGTCGGTCTCAGAAGGACGTCGGATGAGTTCGGCGTCCGGAATCCCGCTATGTGCGCCCGCTCACATAGTCGTATCCGGGTACACCAACTTGCCTGCCTCGCGATTGCATAGGCAGAAGCTGCGAAGCAGAGACGGCCACCAGCAAGATTGCGACGACGGTCCGCAGCAGGGTCGGCCTTCTGAGCCTCGGCAGGGTCCTCAGCCAGTTCATCGGCGGCGACGCTCATTGTTGAGGGCGCTCTTAAGCTCCGTACTGCACCCGCATGAGACGCAAGACGCTTCTTGTGCTTGAACACATTATTTTCAAACGGTGAGAGCGTGAATAGCTCAATTGAGCTATTCACCGTGCAGATTTGGCCCGCCAGAAACCTACAGAAACACTGGTGCAATCTGAAACCCAAGAACCACATTGGCTAACCAGGTGACGGAGCGCTTGGTGACACTGCCGGCGCGCCTGGAAAATCGTGGAGGGCTAGCAGGCAGCAAGGATTGCTGCCGAGCGCAACTCAAATATCAATCGATGAAGGGCAAGCTATCTTCCTGAATTGCGAAGCTCAGCAGCGTCGATGGCCGGCTCGGCGATCATGGTGGTCGCTTATGAGGTAGCGTGGGGTCACGTCTTGCCGCCCCCAGGAAGCTGGCCTTCAACTCACGGCGGTTTGCCGGATAGCGTCCGAAAAGCTTCGCGCGAACGCACGGACATTGTCGTCCTGATGCGGGACAATGTTTCGTACCGTCGGAGGGCTATTCATCTCCGAAATCTGCATCAGATGATCCGCCAGCGCGACCGGGTCATCGACGCCGAAATAGCGGGCGGCACCTGAGGTCTGCTCGCGGTGCACGTCGATATCCGACAGGATCACTGGAACGCCAAACGACTTCGCCTCCTCGACGGTCGTGCTCCAGCCCTCGAAGCGCGATGGGTTGATCAGGGCTGTTGAAGCGCGCAGCAGCGCGTAGACATGCGGCAGCGGGATAACGCCAAGGTGGCGGAACTGCGCTTCAAGGCCGCGTTTTTGGATCTCGGAGTTTACCAGATCATAGTAGCCCGGCTCGCGCCGGTCTTCCTTGCTGCCGGATGCACAGATCACCACGTCGATCGCCCGCCCCTTCAGGATCGTCAAGGCGTCGACGACGAGCTGGTGGTTCTTGTGGCGATAAAACTGATTGGGCAGGTAGAAATAGTTCGCCGGCAGATTATATTCCGCGATTACGTCCGACGGGTCGGTGTTCAGGAACGCGGCCGGTGGCTGGGTCGCGAAGCGAACGACGCAGACCTTGTTTCTTGCGCCTGGATAGTAGGCCTTGAAATCACGCAGCGCGCTCTCGCTGCTCAGCATGATGGTTCGGCCCGAGGCGATTTGCATGCGAAAGCCAAGCTCGCGGCGCCAGCGTGCCGTCGTTGGAAACAGTTGCGGCAGCGAGCGGTGCTGCAGATCCGGAATCCACGCCACTGCCGGATGCGCGAGCCGCCAACCAAAGAAACGTGCCGATTCGACGACGACATCAATCCCGGCGCCTCGAAACGCCGCCGCGGCTCCCCGATCCAGACCGATCCCGAGTGCCGCGGCCAACCCTGGCTGTCCATCGAATGCCTCCGATCGAACGACCTCGACACCCGGTATTGCGGCAAGCTCCGCGAGCTCATTCTCCTCGGCCCTGTTCCCGGCAAAGACGATCGGAACAAATTCGCCGGGCAGAAACCTGGCAAGCGCCGCAAACAGATTGCGCTGATAATTGTAGCCGCCGGCCCATAGCCGTCGCGAAATGTGACTGAACGCGAACCGCAATGGGCGCGGCGTCACGAAGCTTGGCCCTTGAACCACGCCACGTAATCGGCAAGGCCCTGATCGAGCGAAACGCGCCAATCGAACCCGACCTGACGCAGCATTGCATCGTCGGCCAACAGGCTCACGGGATCACCGGGCCGGCTCACTCCGGAGTGCCGCACAACGGTGTTGCTGCCCCACTGCCGGATAAGGCCGGCGGCGATATCGGCAACGCTGGTCCCTCGGCCTGAACCGCCATTGATGACCCGGAAGCTCTCTTGCGACGGGTCCGCGACGCTCGCAAGCAGCCTCGCGACATCGCGCACGTCGGTCCAGTCGCGGATTTCGTTGCCCGTCCCGCCGAGCGTGAGCACCTGCTCCCTCGCTTCCAGCCGTGAGCAGATGTCCCAGAGCAATTGTTTGCGCAAATTGGGGCCATAGACCGAGAACAGCCGCACGATGGTGCAGCGGATGCCAAACGACTGCGCGTAGCTCCGGCACAATTGCTCCATCATGAACTTGTGCTGCCCATAGGGCGACATCGGAGTCGGGATGACACTTTCAGGGATTGGGCCAAAATGGTCGGCGCCATAAACGGCCGCACTCGACGCCGCGATCACTGCGCAGTTCGGCGCGGATCCGCGTAGCCATTCGAGCAGCCGCGCCGTGCTCACGACAGTCCGCGAGAAATCCTCGAATGGGCGTTCGATCGAGATGCCGACGGACGATGCGCCGGCCAGATGAAAGACGTGCGTCGGCAGCCCGTGCGCAGCCGCAAGCGCGTTAAGATTGGCCGCGTCGATTTCACCATTGGTCCAGCTCGCCAAGCCAAGCCGCCGGGCTTCCGCTGCGTCAAGCGCCCCGTGTCCGACGCCATGCACCGCACGGTCCGCCCCCGCCAACGCGTGCGCGAGATAGCGGCCGATGAATCCTTTCGCGCCTGTAACCCAGACGATCATCCTCAGGCCTTGCGACAGACAAAGGAGTAGAGCCGGCCCGGCCGATTGTCGAAACGTTCGGCCATCGATAGCAGCGAGATAAAGATCGAGCGTGACCCGAGCGCGGTTCGCCACAGCGGCGCCACTGGAATCTTCTGCGTCAGCTTCGTCACGATCGCCGTCCTCAGGCTCTCCAGCGTATAGGGAAACAGGTTGATCGGGCTTTGGAGCGGCGCCAGTGTGTCGACCGAGGAAAATCCTGCGGTGGCCAGCGCGCCGGTGTAGCGATCGAGCAGGAAGGCATGCTCGCCGCCGTAAAGGTGGTGCAACGGATGCTGTGCAAGGAACTGCGGAAGATCGGCCTCCTTGCTGATGACGTGCTCGCGCGCCGCGATCATCATGCCGCCGGGGCGCAGCACGCGAAACATCTCCCGGCACGCGCCCTCGAGATCGCGCGTGTGATGCAGCACGGCCCGGGCAAAGACGAGATCGAACGTCGCATCGGCGAACGGCAACCGCTCGGAAAACTCCTCAACCACCTGGATCGGCAATTGCGCCTGTTGCGCCAGCCCCCGGATCGCCGCAGCCCCCACGATTGCGCTGGGATCCGGCTCGAGCGCCGTCACGGCAAAGCCGCTTCGGGCAAGCGCGTAGCTTGCAATGCCACGGCCGGCGCCGACGTCGAGTGCGGTGCCAGTCCGGCCAGCCAGCAGCGCGGCGACCGCCTGCCACTCGGAGCTCAGGAAATAGCGTTCAGCAGCGCCAGCCAGGGGATCGTCGTAAAATGCGTCGAGCACAAGCTGGCCCTGGTCGGGCTGATTGCGCAGCCAGACGACCGCTTCCTCCCAGGTGGCAAACTTGCGCTCACCGCTCATCGGGGCCAAGCTCCCTTACCTGCACGGCCGGATTGCCCGCCACGATCGAAAACGCTGCGACGTCCTTCGTCACGACCGCGCCGGCCGCGACGATAGCGCCCTGCCCGACCGTCACTCCGCGCAACACCATCGCACCCGCGCCGATCCAAGCGTCATCTCCAATTCTAACCGGGCTCTCGTTAAGCGAGATATCGCTCGGATGCCCACGCGTGAAAATCTGCTGGACCTGCCGGTGCCGCTCCGCCGCGCGCAGCGGATGCGTGAGATTGTCGAAGACATTCGCCGAATGCGAGATCAAAACGCGGTTGCCGATCTCGATCGAGGCAGCAGACCAGATCCGGGTTCCCTCTCCGACGTAGCACCACTCGCCGATTCTCAGCTCGCCACCGTGCGCGAAGGTCATCAACTCCCCGCGGATGATGCTATTTTCGCCAATGACAATCCGATCGCTGTCGCGACGAGTGTTGCGGATGCGCGCAGTCCGCATCAATTTCGCGCCCGCTCCAAGCCGGCACGTCGCACGCCCCACCAGCCGCTGCAGGCAATAGTCGAGATTCATTTGCTCAGCTCGATCTACGCAAAGGCGTCAGCATGGTTTGCTCTCTCGTCGAACGCCCGCGTGCGGGTCAAACGGACTTGCATCGGAAACATCGCCTCCCACCGCCGCGTAACCTGTACAATGCGGCAGGGCAAGCCGGTCGGCCACCCTGCACCGTCTAGCACGGCTCAATCCGCGCGACGAGATCGATAAACTGGGCCCATTGCGAGGCCTTGCTGTAGGTCTCCTGCACGCGGCGCCGGCCGGAACCAGCGATCCCGGCCCATTGCGGCCAATCCTGCAGGCTGCTTGAAATCGTGGCGGCGGCCTTTTCCGGCGCGTCGTAGGTACGCATCGTGACCCCGTCCCGCATCGCCTCCGGATAATTACCGGCATCCGACACCAGCAGCGACCCGCACCCCATCGCCTCGAAGCAGCGCATGTTGCCGCGATCGTTGCCGGCCATGTCGATTGCACCGTTGAGCACGATCTTCGCCGATCCGAACAGCTCGTAGAGGTCCCGGCCGAACAGCGGCATCCTTGCGATTCGCGCGATGACGTCGGGGCGGCGGTGCTTCCCCAGCGGCAGCAATCGCCCGACCGCGCTCTCGGCAAGCCGTGTCAGCCGCGAGGCATCGAGGCAGAACACGATGTTGCGATTGGTCGCCAGGGCGGCGACCTGTTCGAGGGTCCTGCCCCGCGCGCTATGATGCCGCGAATATCCCCCGACAAACGCCACGTCGATCGGCCGTTCGCCGTGGCCGTACTGCTCCATGACGGGGTCGATCGCGGGAAAGAAGAGCTCCGCCCGGCACCCCTTGCTGCGCCACGCCTCGAGGATCGAGGGGAAGTTTCCAAGCACCGCGCCATAGGCGGTGAGATCAGCATTTCCGGAAGGCGCGGCGCGCCAGCACAGCGTCTTCTTCACGCAGCCGGGAAGCTTGGCGACAAACGCACTCGGATAGCGCACCGGATCGAGATTGTAGAACACCTCGGTTCTATGATGCTCGATCTGCGCGAGCAGAATGGCCTCGAGCGTCGGCGATTCCTTCATGCCCTGCTCACGCGCCCACTGGCGCTGCAGCACTTCATCGTCGCCATTCGTGAAGAAGGCTTCAGCTGCGCCGTCGAGCACGGGCTTGAGAAAATGCGCGGCGCCAAACCGATCGTGCAGAAACACGTCGCGGCGCGCGTTGAAACTTGACGCCTTTGCCGCGAGCTGGTTCAGCCTCGGCAAATAGGACGGATAGAGACCGCTATTCTGGAACAGACGCATCGGTTACGCGGACCTTGCCAACATCCATTTCATGTTCAGATAAGGCCAGATCCGGCCGACACTCTTCCAATCCCAGCTCTGCGACGCCGTCAAGCGGCCGACCGCCTTTCGAAGGGGCGTTTCGTCGACGAACTCGGCAAATGCCGGAACATTCCGCTCGAGCAGCTCTGCCGTCCAGCCCGCCAATGGCCCGTTCAGCCATTCCGGCATCGGCGAGTTGAAGCCTACCTTGCGGCGCGCGGTGCGGATGCTTTCGGGCATCAGGTTCGCCATCGCCTGCCGCGCCACCACCTTGGTCAGGCCGTCTGCCGACTTGCTCGTTTCCGGCAGCGCCATCGTGTAGGTGACCAGCCGCCAGTCCATGAACGGCATGCGGACCTCGATCCCGTGCGCCATCGAGAGCCGGTCGAAATTGCGCAGGATGGTGGGCAGCGTGGTCGAATGGAACATGCGGTAGAGGCGCCGGTTCAACGCACCCCATGTATCAGGCAATTCGTCATCCTCGGCGACCAGCAGCAGCGGCGCGGGCGCGGCCGTAGCGCCTCCGCGCAGGAAGTAGTGCCCCTCGCGCCTGATCATCTGCGCGCGCAGGAAGTCGATGCCGCGTTGCGCCAGCTGCGATCGTGAGGTGAGCGCGGCTGCTGCGTTCCGGATCCGGAATGCGGCCGACTGTCCCTCCTGCAGGTAGGCGCCCATCAATTCGTCCGCGCCGTGGCCGTCGAGTGACACGGTGACGTTCTGGCGCCGGAGTTCGCGATAGATCAACCACGGCGCGCTCGGCAGTCCGATATAGACGTCGTCATTGTCGTCGAGGATGCGGTCAAGGTCAGTGAGCGCGTCGGAGCGCCCGATCTCGAGGAAGCTCGGTGCCACCTCGGCCCACGCGGCCGCTTCCTCCGCCATCGGCCGCTCGTCATTGCTGGCGCCGGGAAAGGTCGCGACAAAGGCGTGCCGCCAGGCGGTCGAGTCACGCGGCCCCATGCCGGCTTTCTCATGGGTCGCCATGGCGCAGATCACCGCGGACGAATCGAAGCCGCCGGACAGGCAGGTCCCGATCGGAACGTCGCTGCGCATCCGCAGCGCGACGGAATCCTGAAACAGGTCGCGAAAGCGTCCGACCCGTTCGGCCTCGGTATCCGGAATCGCCGGCAGATGGTCCACGGTCCGCCACCAGCGACGCACCTGCACACGCCCCTGGCGCAACCACATGCAGTGGCCGCCCTGCAGGCGGCGCAGTTGCGCGAACAGCGTCCGCTCGCTGCCTTCGATCCCGAACGGATCAAGCAACAGCCGCCGCGCCACGTCAATATCGAGCGACGTCTCAACCAGCCCGCTCCGCGCCAGCGCCCGCTGCTCGGACGCGAACACGAACCGCTCGGATGACAGCGCATACAGCATCGGCTTGATGCCGAAGCGATCGCGCGCCAGGAACAGATCATCCGTGGCCGTGTCGTAGATCGCCAGCGCCCACATGCCGTTGAAGCGCAGCAGCATGTCCTCGCCCCAAGCCTGCCAGGCGGCAAGGATCACTTCGGTATCGGACTGGCTGCGAAAGGCTGCGCCCTTCGCCTCGAGTTCGCGGCGCAATTCGAGGAAGTTGTAGATCTCGCCATTGTAGACGATCACATGGCGGCCGTCGCCTGATGCCATCGGCTGATAGCCACCCTCGCCTGGATCGATGATGGCGAGCCGGCGATGGCCGAAGGCGACGTTTCGCTTGGCATTGAACCAGGTGCCCTCGCCGAACGGACCGCGATGCGCGATCAAATTGGTGAGCCGCGAGATGTCAGCCGGCTTCACGGGAGCGCCGCGCAGATTGACGATGCCTGCGATACCGCACATGTCTAGACGGCCTTGAAGGGCAAGAAGCGAGTGATGATGACGTGGAGATCGCGCCAGCAGACGGCGCGGTAGGGACCCAGTTGCGACACGGCAACGGCGGCAACGAAGATCGCCGCCGCCGACATACCGTACAGCGACACCACATACCACCATGACGGCGCCTGGTCGAATGACACATGGCCGAGCTGCGAGCGCAGCGCCAGCGCAACGGCGATCCCCGTCCCGAGCGGGATCAGGACGAAATGCAGCATCCGTGACCACATCCCCGAAAGCCTGAAGGTACGCCGCAACAGCAGCACCGTGATCACCATCTGCGCAACCATCCCGACACAGGAGCTCCAACCGGCCGCCTGCCAGCCGAAATACGGCAACGCGACGGCGCTGGTCGCCAGCGTGAAGATGCCCGTGACGAGCGAGATCAGCGCGTTGGAACTGGAGCGCCCCTGCGACAGCAGATAGAACGCAAACACATTGGCGCTGGACCCCAATATTCCGCTGATCGCAAGCACCACCAGCACCAGCTGGGCCTCGGCGGCGACCTCGGCGCCGGTCCATCGATGCAGCAATGCGCCTGCGACCGGGATCAGGCCACCCAGCGCGCTCGCGGCAAGCACATTGAGAATCCAGGACGAGCGAAGCAGGAGGTCGACCTTGCGATCGTCATCCTCTCTCTGCAGGGTGCTGAAGAACGGGAACAAGATCTCGCCGATCTTCAGCACACCGATATAGACAGCCTCCTCCAGCCGCTGCGCGACGCTGTAGAAGCCGACGAATTGCGGTTGCAGCAGCGCGCCGAGCAGATAACGGTCCGCCTGGCCTGCGAACAGCGCGCCGCTTTGCGCCGCGACCTGCCAGCCGCCAAGCTTCACCAGTGCACGCAACGCGCCGCGATCGAGCGCCGGCCGTGCCAGCCAGTCACTGATTGCGCGTCGCGACCAGGCGACGACCATCAGGAGATTGGTTGCGAAGCCCAAGGCCTGACAGCCGATGAAGGTCGAGGCGCGCGGTGCGTTCGGGATCAGCAGCAGCATCGACATCGTCGTCACCACCGTGCCCGTGATGCTGATCGACGCGATCCGCCGATAGTCCTGACGCGCCGTGAACAGCGAGAGGAAGACGGCGAACAGGCACTGGAACAGCCAACCGGCGCCCGCCAATGCGAAGGCGAGCCCGAGGTCGTCGGCGGCCGGGCCGCCGAGGTGGAATCCCAGCCGCGCGAGCGGCGCGCCGGCAAAGGCAAGCAACGCCGCGATCAGGCCGCCAAGGACGATGGCAAGCGCGAGAGCGGTCGCGAAAAATCGCCGCGCCTGGTCGTGGTCGGGCGGTTCCAGCCTTTGCGCGAGTTCCCGCGCCGTCGAAAGGCCGAGCGCATTGCTGAACATCAGCGCCGGCGCGACACAGGCCGTCACCAGACCCGCAACGCCGAACGCGGCGAGACCGAGCCGGAAAATCACGAACGGCAGGATCGCGAGGTTCAGCAGCACCGCAACCGCGAAGGCGGTCGCGTTCCATGCCGAGTTACCGAGCAGATTGGATGGACCCTTTTTCACCGCCATGCCCGCTTTCGGTCCATCGCTCCGATACGCCTCAAGTGCCTCTTCCGTAAGGGCAAAACCCATTCGGCATGACGACGGGCTAGCAGCCGGCGCGGTGATTGTCGAGGGTTGGCAGACGGCGGGGAGCCGTGGGACCAGGCCAGGGCCGCAGCAAAGGCACGAGCCGATCTCCACGGAACCATGGCTGGTTGCTTGCGGCCTGGCTTGTCGTTCAAGCAACAATTGGAAAGGCCTGTCTAAATTCTAAAGCAGATAAGCACAGACCCAAAGCCGCCCGTTCAAACAAGAGGTATCTAAATGCCCTTTCCGCCACATCCCGAGCCCTGTCGGGCTTCGGCATGCTCGATCTGACCCAGGCAGGTTCCGGGCTCACTGCGTGCGCCAGCTCGAGCACCGTCATCACACGGCGGGCCTGCGCGCGTGGCGAAGGTCTCTCGGCCGCCGCGCAAGGACCGCCGTGAGGCCGTAGAGGCTGCTGGATGATGCAGAGATAGAACGAGAAGTGACCGGGTTCGAGCCCGGTCGCATCCCAGGACGCGCCTGTACGCCAATTGTCGTAGCCGCGCGCTGACGCGAGCGCGCGCAGCAGAACGGCCATCGGCCTAACGGCAGGTCAAGCTGGCGAAGCGCCTCAAGCCCAACCGCTCATCGAGGGGCTCTCAGCCAATGTCTGACGGCGATGCGACCTACGATTCGGATGCGTTGCGATCCGCCATCGGCGCAAAAGGCACACAAGCCATCGCGCCCCCTCATGGGCAATCAAACATCCGTTCAACAAGCCTCTCCATGCCGAGCGTCACGTGATCGAACGCTGCTTCTCAAAACTGCAGCGGTTCAGGCGCGTCGCAACGCGCTACGAAAAACCGCCCGAAATTACTTCGCCATCTTAACGATCGCTACCGCTCCGCTCTGGCTAAGGCAACTGTCCACACGGCCTAATCTTACTGAGTCAGAAAGCCGCGATCTGGAGGGTTGAGAATCGCATATTAAGGGAGATTCAACGTGGTCGAGGAGGCCGAGATGGATCGCCGAGGGAGAGGAACCA
>NZ_JBUYWT010000020.1:0-135298 GCF_055264925.1 Bradyrhizobium sp. KZN70725 | reverse complement strand
CTCGGCCCTCTGTGTCTCGACAACCAGAAAAGACCGATTTGCCTCGGTCCTGCCGAGCATGCACCGCGACACAGTGAATCATTCCCCGGACACCCCTGCCTGAAAGGGGGAAGGTCGGGATGGGGGTCAGCCGCAGGCGACGCTCCAAGTGGAGACAGCCGATCCCCACCCGCTTCGCTCTAACGAGCGAAGCGACCTCCCCTTTTCAAGGGGAGGTTTTGGAGACGGACGACGCCGGTTCGGAACCGAGAATAAGCGTGAGCCCCATCCAAAAGTTTACCTGTAATTCAAAACTGCGCCCGATTCCGGCGACATATGGCCTATAACATCATAATACCTTCTGCTAAAACTTGACGCAGTATTCAAAGCGAAAGTTGCGAAGGCTCGGCGATTGGGGTTATGAGACGGCCTCGATCGCTAAAGATCAAGAAACACGAGCAAGGGAGAACGCAGGATGCATAGGCTGATCGTTGCCGCCGCGGCAGCGCTGACGGTGTTGGGAGGCGCGGCGTCCGCGCAGGAATCCATCAAGATCGGCTATATCGATCCGCTCTCCGGCGGCGGCGCCAGCGTTGGCGAAGGCGGCCTGAAGACGTTTCAGTATCTCGCCGACGAGTTGAACGCCAAGGGCGGCATCCTCGGCCACAAGGTCGAGATCGTCCCACTCGACAACAAGACCAATCCGCAGGAAAGCCTGGTGCAGGCGCAGAAGGCGGTCGACGCCGGCGTCCACTACATCACCCAGGGCAACGGCTCGTCGGTCGGCGCGGCGCTGGAAGACTTCGTCACCAAGCACAATTCGCGCAACCCCGGCAAGGAAGTGCTCTACTTCAACTACGCCGCGGTCGATCCGGCGATGACCAACGAGAAGTGCAGCTACTGGCACTTCCGCTGGGATGCGAACTCGGACATCAAGATGGAAGCGCTGACCAACTACATGAAGGGCCAGCCGTCCATCAAGAAGGTCTACCTGATCAACATGGACTATTCGTTCGGCCAGTCGGTGCGCACCACGGCGCGCAAGATGCTGGGCGAAAAGCGGCCGGATATCCAGGTCGTCGGCGACGAACTGCACCCGATGCTCAAAGTCACCGACTTCTCGCCCTACATCGCCAAGATCAAGGCGTCCGGCGCCGACACCGTCGTGACCGGCAACTGGGGCCAGGACTTCGCGCTGCTGCTGAAGGCGGCGGCTGACGCCGGCCTCAAGGTCAACTGGTACACCTATTATGCCGGCGGCGCCGGCGGACCGACCGCAGTCAAGCAGGCCGGCCTCGAGGGCCAGGTGTTCCAGATCAGCGAAGGCGTCCCGAACTCCGGCAACAAGGCGGCGATGGATTTCGAGAAGGACTTCCGCGCCAAGACCGGCATTTCCGTCTGGTATCCGCGCGCGGTCAACGAGATGCGGATGTTCAAGGCGGCCGCCGAGAAGGCCAATTCGATCGATCCGGTGAAGGTCGCGGCCGCACTCGAAGGCATGAAGTTCGAAGTGTTCGACGGCGGCGAGGGCTTCATCCGCAAGGACGACCACCAGTTCTTCCAGCCGATCTACATCTCCTCGTTCGGCGCGCTGGCCGACAAGACCAAGGAGCCGTTCGACGAGGAAAACACCGGCTGGGGCTGGCGCATCGTGTCCAAGATCGACACCGCGCAGACGATGCTTCCGACCACCTGCAACATGAAGCGGCCCTGATCGGCCGCCTCTCTCCCGTCATTCCGGGGCGGTCCGCAGGACCGAACCCGGAATCTCGAGATTCCGGGTTCGGTCCTGCGGACCGCCCCGGAATGACAGGTAAGCTCCTTTCCTTCGACAGGTCTTTGATCACGTGAACCGTTCCAGTCTCAAGCGAGTGCGCCGTGGCTGAGCTGATCGTCATCTCGACGCTCAACGGCGTCCTGTTCGGCATGCTGCTGTTCCTGTTGTCCAGCGGGCTCACCGTCATCTTCAGCATGATGGGCGTGCTGAACTTCGCGCATGCCAGCTTCTACATGCTCGGCGCGTTCTTCGGCTTTCAGCTCACCCGCTGGATCGGATTCTGGCCGGCCCTGGTGCTGGCGCCGCTGCTAGTCGGCGCGGTCGGCATGGCGGTCGAGCGCTACGGTCTGCGCAACACCCACAAGCACGGCCATGTCGCCGAACTGCTGCTGACCTTTGGTTTAGCCTTCGCGATCGAAGAGATCGTCTCGATGATCTGGGGCAAGAGCCCGGTCGACTACCGCGTCCCGGCGGCGCTCGACTTCCCGGCCTTCACCGTGTTCTCCACCAATTACCCCGCCTACAAGATCTTCATGCTGGTGATCTCGGTCGTGATCTTCATCGCGCTGCTGGTCACCTTGAAGAAGACGCGCGTCGGCCTGATCGTGCAGGCCGCGCTGACCCATCCGAGCATGGTCGGCCATCTCGGCCACAATGTCGGACGCGTGTTCATGCTGGTGTTCGGCGTCGGCAGCGCCCTTGCGGGTCTCGCCGGCGTCATCGCCGGTCCCTCGCTGGTGACGCAGTCCGACATGGCCGCGCTGCTCGGCCCGATCCTGTTCGTCGTCATCGTGTTCGGCGGCCTCGGCTCGCTGCCCGGCGCCTTCATCGCTTCGCTCCTGATCGGCTTGATCCAGACCTTTGCAGTTGCTTTGAACGGCTCGCTCGCCAGCGTGTTCGGCCCGCTCGATCCGAGCCTCGGCCCCTCGCCGCTCACGGACATCTGGAACGTCACGATCGCGCAGATCGCGCCGATCCTGCCTTATGTGCTGCTGGTGCTGGTCCTGATCTTCCGCCCCATGGGCCTATTGGGGACGCGCGAGTCATGAGCAACGCTTCCACGCCCTCCATCGCTGCGGCCAAGCAGGAGCCCGGCAGCGCCTTGAGCGTCTATGGTGTCTGGCTGCTCGCCGCGGTCGCGCTGGTCGTGCTGCCGCTGGTGTTCGGCACCGGCGGCTCGCTGACCTCCTTCAGCCTGATCGGCATCGCGATCATCTTCGCGCTGTCCTACAACATCCTGCTCGGCCAGACCGGGCTGCTGTCGTTCGGACACGCGGTGCAGTACGGCCTCGGCGGTTTCCTCGCCGTGCATGTCATGAACGCGGTCGCGAGCCACAACTGGCCGATCCCGCTGCCGGTGATCCCGCTGGTCGGCGGCATCGGCGGCATGGCGTTCGCCCTCCTCGTCGGCTGGGTCATGACCAAGCGCGCCGGCACCGTGTTCGCGATGATCTCGCTTGGCATCGGCGAGCTGGTCGCCTCGTCGTCGCTGATCCTGCGTAGCGTGTTCGGCGGCGAATCCGGCATCACCACCGACCGCACCTCGCTGATGCCGATGTTCGGCTGGACCTTCGGGCCGCAGATCCAGGTCTATTACCTGATCGCGTTCTGGGTGATGGTGTCGGCGATCGCGATGTATGCGCTGACCCGCACGCCGCTCGGGCGGATCTGCAACGCGGTGCGCGACAATCCGGAGCGCGTCGAGTTCATCGGCTACGATCCGCATGTGGTGCGCTATCTCGCCTACATGTTCGCCGGCTTCTTCGCCGGCATCGCCGGCGGGCTGACCGCGATCAATTTCGAGATCGCCAACTCGGCCTATCTCGGCGCGACGCAGTCGGGCCTCGTGCTGTTCTCCGCGTTCATCGGCGGCACCGCCTATTTCTTCGGTCCGATCCTCGGCGCCATCCTGGTGACCTATCTGCAGCTCGGGCTGACCAGCGTCACCTCGGTCTGGCAGCTCTATTTCGGCATCATCTTCATCGGCATCGTGATGTTCGCACCCGGCGGCATCGCCGGCATCCTGATGAAGCACCGCCCGCTGATCCGCGCCGGAACGCTTCGTTCCGTGATCCCGTCCTATCTGGTCGCGACGATCCCGACGCTGGCGCTGGCGCTCGGCATCATCCTGACCATCGAAACCGTTGCGCGCTTCTCGGGCGGCGATGTGATCAACCTGCTCGGCGTTCCCTTCGTCGCCACGGCGCCGACGACCTGGGCGGCCGCGGCGGTCCTGCTCGTCGGCGGCTTCCTGGTCGCGCGCATCACCTGGCGGCGCGTTGCGGAAGCCTGGGACCGCGCCGCGACGGTGGCCCGTGACCGGGGGTATCTCGCATGACCGCTGCCATCCAAGTCAACGCCGTCGAGAAGAGCTTCGGCAATGTCGCCATCATCCGCGATCTCAACCTGAGCGTCGCCAAGGGCGAACGTCACGCCATCATCGGCCCCAACGGCGCCGGCAAGTCGACGACGTTCAACCTGATCAGCGGCCACATCAAGCCGACCTCCGGCGAGATCCGCCTCAACGGCGAGGTGACCTCGGGCTTGCGGCCCTTCGAGATCAACCGGCGCGGGCTGTCGCGCTCGTTCCAGGTCACCAACGTGTTCGCCCGCATGACGGTGTGGGAGAACGTCCGCTGCGCCGTGCTGTGGGCGACTGGCCACCGCTACGCGTTCTGGAAGAACGTCGACAATCTGCCCGAGGTGAAGCAGCGCACCGCGCAGATCCTCGACGACATCCATCTCAGCCACCGCCGCGACGTGCCGGCGGGCCTCTTGACCTATGCCGAGCAGCGCGAGCTCGAGATCGGCATCACGATCGCGGGCGGCGCCAGCGTCATCATGCTGGACGAACCGACCGCGGGCATGAGCCACGCCGAGACCGAGCGCGCCGTCGCGCTGATCCGCCGCCTCACCGAGGGGCGCACGCTCGTGATCGTCGAGCACGACATGAGCGTGGTGTTCGGCCTCGCCGACCGCATCTCGGTCTTGGTCTACGGCCACATCATCGCCTCCGGCACGCCGGAGGAGATCCGCGGCAACCCGAAGGTCAAGGAAGCCTATCTCGGCGAGGAGGTCGACTGATGCTCGAGGTCAGGAATCTTCACGCCTATTACGGCAAGAGCCACATCCTGCAGGGCGTCGATCTCGACATCGCCGCCGGCGAGGTCGTCAGCCTATTGGGGCGCAACGGCGTCGGCCGCTCCACCACCGTCAAGGCGATCATGGGCGAGGTGCCGCCGCAGGGCACCATCCGCTTCAAGGGCCAGGATATCGCGGGCCTGCCGAGCCACAAGATCGCACGCCTCGGGCTCGGCTATGTGCCGGAGCATCGCGACATCTTCCCGAGCCTGACGGTTCGCCAGAACCTGATCCTCGGCATCAAGGACCCGCGCCGCCCCGGCAAGTGGCGGCTGCAGGAGATGCTCGACATGTTCCCGAACCTCGCCGCGCGCGCCGACACGCCGGCGGGCGTGCTGTCAGGCGGCGAGAAGCAGATGCTGACCACCTGCCGCACGCTGCTCGGCGACCCCGAATTGATGATGATCGACGAGCCGACCGAAGGCCTGGCGCCGCTGATCGTGCAGCAGGTCGGCGAGCTGATCGCGCGGATCGCGAAAGCCGGCGTTGCGATTCTCCTCGTCGAGCAGAAGCTGTCGATCGCGATGAAGATCTCGAACCGGGTCTACATCATGGGCCACGGCCGCGTGGTGTTCGAAGGCACCCCCGACCAGCTCAAGAGCAATGCCGCCGTTCGCGAGGAATGGCTCGAGGTGTGAGGCGGGTGACGGCGATCGACGAAGCAATCGAACGTCGACGTAGCAGCGCCATCAGTCAGTTCGCGAACACGACCCAGACCAGCGCGACCAAGAGACTGTGGAAACAAATTATCGAAGCCAGGAATAGCCAGTCGTCCCCGGTCATGGGGCCGAAAACCACGGTCGAAGCGCGGCGACAGCGACACGCGAGCTGGGAAAAGAGGTTCGACTGCATGGGACTGCCCTAGCGGAGTACGCTCCGCCAGGTCTTGCTCGTCTGTGCCAGCTAGTTGAGAGCTGGTGTCAGCCCATCACCGATCGCCATTCGAGCTGCGATAGGCCCTCGGCGTGAGGCCGGTCCAGCGGACGAACGCATGCGTGAAGGAAGAGACCTCGCTGTAGCCCAATAGCCATGCGATCTTGGAAATCGGCAGCTCCTCATCTTCGAGGTAATGGCGGGCAAGGGCAATTCGAAACGCCTTGAGAACGTCTGAGAAGTCCACCCCCTCCGACGACAATGCGCGAGCGAGAGTTCTCCGGCTCATGCCAAGACGACGCGCGACCGCCTCGGCATTGGCTTTGCCGTGCGGAAGCAACTGGGCGATGTGTCCTTCGACGCGTGACTGCACGCTGCTTCGTCTCGGTGCCCGGTTACGAAGCGCTTCGTCGGCATATTGAAGCAACATCCTGTTGAGATGCAAATCGGCCCCCACGACAGGCAATGCGCCGATCCGGGACGGAAACAAGAGCTCGTCGCTGTCCGCTGCAAATTCGATCTCGCATCCAAGAAGAGATCGCACATCCGACGGCGTTTCTCGTCTGGAGTGCTTCAACTTGATTTGCTTTGGGACCAGCCTGCCGTCAGTCAGTACGCGGCAAATACGGATCAGCGCAACCAGCCAGAATTCCGCATGGTGACGATCCGACGACCGATCGATGTTGACATATTCGAACCCGATGGCGAAGCCGCGATCCAGAGAGCTTCGCAACCGCACACCCTCGTTGTTGATCGCGCAGTAGCGTCCGCCGATTTGCAAGGCGTCAACGAGATGCTCCGATGAAGCCATGACGTAGTACAGAAGCCCGATCTCGCCCAGCTCGAAGCCTTGAGCCAGATGGAGTCCGAAGCAGTCGTCCTGCAATTCCCTTGCGGCGAGTTCGAGCAGCCTGACCTGCGCTCGTGCATCGATGCGGCGCTTGCGGTCCTCGACGTCGTCGATTTCCAGGCCTGCAGCTGACACGATCGGGACCGGATCAACCTGCGCATCGCGCAGCCGGGCACATGCGAGACGCGCGATTCCCCCGGCAGAGCTCGGTATCGACGGCAAGGCGCTAGCAACGCGTGTGGCGGCTTTCATTCGGCACCGAACTGTGTTCGTGGCTCAACGTCGGGAGCTTCCGGGATCGTATTTTGACCTATGTCAAACGAGCTCATGGGTACGAGGCATCCGGTCTGACACCATCTCGCAATTTAACGACCCAGGATCACAAGACGCAACGGGCGCAAATCGTCTAGCCGATTGCTCCGCGGCCACTCCATTTCTGCCTTGAAACGACGGCAGTCAGCTTCCAATGGGCCCGCGCAGGGGCGAACGCGTCATGGGCTTGGTCAAGCATGCAAATTCGCTGGGACAGGCGATTGGTGCCCAAGCGAACAGCCATATGAGCTAGGTCGTGGTTGGACAAACACCTGCCCAGCATAGCGGCATTCATCGTTCAATTCATTACACGATCATTGAAGGCGAGACCGCCGGCACCTGGCGTTACTCGTTCTCCATCGGCGATCGCAACTATTCGGGAACGGTTCAGGCGGTCCTGGGATTGCTGGCGGCACGCCGCGTGAGGATGAAGATCGATCGGGCGCTAAGGCAAAACGCGTCAATTGATCATCAAGGCCGGCAGCGGGTGGAGAAAGAGGCCGAGACGCCCGCTCCGCTCGTCCCACCGGCCGATCCCAAGGACTAGCGCGACTGTAGCCACCCTAGCCCGGCCGGAGCAACGCCACGACATCGCCCGCGCGCAGCGTCTGGCCGGGCTTCACCGGCACCGAGGCGATGCGGCCCGCCGCGGGTGCGTGCACGGAGATCTCCATCTTCATGGACTCGATGATGGCCAGCACGTCGCCGGCCGCGACCTTGGCGCCTTCCTCGACCAGCACCTTCCAGATGTTGCCGGGCACTTCGGAGAACGCGCCGATCTGACCGTCGGGAATCCCCGTCGCGGCGGCTGCCGCATCGATCGTTTCAGCCGGCGCCTCGTCGAGCTTCATCTCGCGCCAGCGCTGGCGCTCGGCGTCGAACGCGGCCTGCTGCGTTGCCTTGAACGCGGCGATTGACGGCTTGGCGTCGGCCAGTGTCCTGGCATAGTCGGCGTAGGAGAACTCGCCCTCTTCGATCCTGATGTCATACTGCCCTTGCGGGAACGCGGCGCGGGCGTCGAGGAGTTCATCGGCGTCGACCGGGAAGAAGCGGATCTTGTCGAAGAACCGCAGCAGCCAGGGATGGCCCGGCTCGAACACCCGCGTGGTGCGCCAGGTGTTCCAGACCTGGATGGTACGGCCGAACAGCTGGTAGCCGCCCGGCCCTTCCATGCCGTAGATGCACATATAGGCGCCGCCGATGCCGACCGCGTTCTCCGGCGTCCAGGTCCGCGCCGGGTTGTACTTCGTGGTCACCAGCCGATGCCGCGGGTCGAGCGGCGTCGCCACCGGCGCGCCGAGATAGACGTCGCCGAGGCCGAGCACGAAATAATCCGCGTCGAACACGATACGGCGGACATCGTCCTCGCTCGCAAGTCCGTTGATGCGCCGGATGAACTCGACATTCGACGGACACCATGGCGCATCGGCGCGCACCAACTCCTGATATTTGCGCATCGCAAGCTCGGCCTCCGGATCGCGCCACGACAGCGGCAGATGCACGGTGCGGCTCGGCACCCGCATCGCGTCGACCGGCGGCAATTCGCGCTCGATCCGCCTGAGCACGTCGAGCAGCTTCGTTCGCGACAACGCGGTGCCGTCATAATGGATCTGCAGCGAGCGGATGCCGGGCGTCAGATCGATCAGGCCACTGAGCTTCGCCTCTTCCAGCGCCTGCGCCAGCACATGCACGCGCAGCCGCAGCGCGATGTCGAGCTCCATCGGGCCATACTCGACCAGCAGATTGTCGTCGCCGGCGCGGCGGTAGACCACCGGAATCGGGCCGTCGTCATTCCGACCGATGATCGCCGATCCGAGCTCGGGCGCGCGCAGCACCGTGGGGCCGGCAACCGGATCGTCGCGTTTGACCGGCACGAAGCGGACCGTGTCGCCCGGCCGGAGCTGGCCGACCTTCCATAGCTCGTCGCGAGCGACCACGGCCGGACAGACGAAGCCGCCGAGGCTCGGTCCGTCGGGCCCGAGAATGATCGGCATGTCGCCGGTGAAGTCGATCGAGCCGACCGCATAGGCGTTGTCATGGATGTTCGACGGATGCAGCCCGGCCTCGCCGCCGTCGGCGCGCGCCCAGCGCGGCTTCGGCCCGATCAGCCGCACGCCGGTGCGGGCGCTGTTGAAATGCACCTCGTAGCTCGCCGCGAACAGCGTCTCGATATCCTCGTCGAGGAAGAAATCCGGCGCGCCGTGCGGGCCGTAGACGACGCCGATCTGCCACGCCGATGTGAGTTGCGGCCGCTCGTGTTCCGTGGCGCGCCGCGGCGCCGCAAGGCCCGATGGCTCGGCACCGATATGCAAGACGTCGCCGGCCTTCAGCGATCCCGTCGCATGGCCGCCGAAGGCGCCGAGCGCAAACACAGCACGCGATCCGAGAATTTCGGGTACGTCGATGCCGCCGCGCACGGCGAGGTAGGTGCGCTGCCCAGGGCCCTTGATGCTGCCGATCGCGAGCGTCTGGCCGGCGCGCACGGCGAGCGGCTCATCGTAGGCGACATCAGCGCCGTCGAGCGATGCCTTCATCTGCGCGCCCGACAGCGCGACGATCGCATCGGTGTTGAAGCGCAAGGTCGGCCCGTTGACCGTCAGCTCCAGTGCGGTCGTCGTCTCCGGATTGCCGACCAGACGATTGGCGAGGCGAAACGACCGTTCGTCCATCGGGCCGCTCGGCGGCACGCCGACATGCCAGAGATGCAGCCGGCCGGGCAATTCCTGCACGCCGCTCTGCGCGCCCGGCGCGACAACGTCGATGGTGCGGGGGCGATAGCCGAATTCGCCAAGCACACTCGTCGCCACTTGCCCGCTGCGGAACACGTCGGACGCCGCGATCGCACGCAGATAGTCCAGATTGGTCTCGATGCCGGCGACGACCGTATCGTCCAGCGCTTTCGAAAGCCGGGCGATCGCGGCCTCGCGCGTCTCGGCTGAAACGATGATCTTGGCCAGCATCGGATCGTAGAACGGCGACACCTCGGTGCCGGTCTCGATCCAGCCGTCGATCCGCGCATCCGGCGAAAAGCTGACCTGCGTCAGGCGGCCCGCGCTCGGGCGAAAGCCCGCGCCCGGATTCTCGGCATAGAGCCGCACCTCGATCGCAGCTCCCTTTGGCGTGAGCGCGCCCGCCTGGCCGAGCACGTCCTCGCCGGCCGCCTGCCGGATCATCCATTCGACGAGGTCGACGCCGGTGACCTGCTCGGTGACGGGATGCTCGACCTGCAGGCGGGTGTTCACCTCGAGGAAATAGAAATCGTCGCGCTCGACGTCGTAGATGAACTCCACCGTGCCGGCAGATTCATAAGACACGGCCTTGCCGAGCGACACCGCGGCCGCATGCAGCCGCCGGCGGATGTCGGCGGACAGCCCCGGCGCGGGCGTCTCCTCAAAGACCTTCTGGTTGCGCCGCTGCAGCGAGCAATCGCGTTCGCCGAGGGCCACCACGCCGCCCTTGCCATTGCCGAAGATCTGCACCTCGATATGGCGGGCACTGGCGACGAACCGCTCGAGATAGACCCGGGCATCGCCGAAGCTGGCCCGCGCCGTGCGCTGCACTGATTCGAAGCGCTCGCGCAGTGTCGCCATGTCGTGGCACAGCTGCATCCCGATGCCGCCGCCGCCCGCCGTGCTCTTCAGCATCACCGGGAAGCCGATCGTTTCGGCCTGCTGCACCGCCTCGTCGATGGTCTCCAGCAGGCCCGAGCCCGGCAGCAGCGGCACGCCGCTGCGCTCGGCGATCTCCCGCGCCTTGTGCTTGAGACCGAAGGCGTCGAGATGCTCAGGCCGCGGCCCGATGAATTTGATGCCGTGCCCGGCGAGCCGCTCGGCAAAGCGGCGGTTCTCCGACAGGAAGCCGTAGCCGGGATGCACCGCCTGCGCGCCGGTGGCAAGGCACGCCGCCATGATCGCATCGACATTGAGGTAGCTCTCCGCGGCGGGCGCAGGACCGATCCGCACCGCCTCGTCGGCGTCGAGCACCGGCCGGGTGAAACGGTCGGCGTCGGAATAGACCGCGACCGAAGAGATGCCCATGCGGCGCAATGTTCTGCCGATCCGCCCGGCGATCTCGCCGCGGTTGGCAATCAGGACCTTGCTGAACATGCCTCACGCCTCCGGCTCGAAGATCGTCACCTGAACCGGCGTCGGAAAGAATCCGTTGCAGGGGTTGTTGATCTGCGGACAGTTCGAGATCAGGCACAGCACGTCCATCTCGGCGACCAGCTCGATGGCGTCGCCCGGCTTGGAGACGCCATCGACCACGGTGAAATTGCCGGCGGGATCGATCGGCACGTTCATGAAGAAGTTGAGATTCGGCACGATGTCGCGCTTCGACATGCCGTATTTCGCGGCCTCGATCACGAAATTCTCGCGGCAGGCGTGCTGGTAGCGGGTCTGGTGCCCGAACCGCACGGTGTTGCTTTCGCACGAGCAGGCGCCCGCCGAGGTGTCGTGCAGGCCGCAGCTGTCGGCCGTCACACGCAGCATCACGCGGCCTTCGTTGGACATGATCGTGGTTCCCAGCCCGACATAGGCCGAGCCCTGCGCGCGCAGCGTATCCTGGCCGCTGTAGCGCTCGCCGAAATCACTGGCGCAATAGAACAGCGTGTCGACCGCCTGCTGGCCATGGCTATCGGTGATCCGCAGCGTCTGCCCCTTGCGGATGATCGCCGACCACGGCTTGCGCGCGGGAATTTCGACATCGAGAACGATGCGGCCGGCGGTGCGAACAGGTTGCATGGTCATCGCACGGCTCCTTCCAGGGCTTCGCCGAGATACAGCGCATTGTTCTCGTAGGCGCGGGCCGCTTCCGCGGTCGCAGTCCGGCACAGATCGTCGGCCGCCGGCGCGGCCGCGCGGTAGCGCACGATCTCCACGCTCGCCTGCGGATAGATTTTGGCGGGATCGAGCGGATGCGGGCAGTTCGACAGCGCGATCAGAAGCTCCATCTCCGCGCGCAGATCGACGAAATCGCCCTGCTGCCGCCGCTGCTCCGACCAGACGAACTTGCCGTCGGCGTCGATCGCGACCGGTGCGAAGAAGCTGACGCAGGGATGCACGTCGCGGCGATCAAGGCCAAACTTGGCTGCGGCGAGAATGAAATTGTCGCGCGTGTTGCGGAAATTCCCGTCGCCGTATTTGGCCAGGTTGGTGGCCGCAGTCGAGCCGCCGACCACGGCATCATGTGCGGCGCTGCTGTCCTCGGTGATCCCGAGCAGCGCGCGCCCCATGTCGGACAGCAGCACCCGCCCCTTCTGCAACCGCGCCGCCCACTGCACCTTGATGGTGTCGGCGTGGTTGAGCCGTTCGGTGGTGTCGGTGCTGTTCCAGGCGAGCAGGCTGACGGTTGACGTCCCCGACGTGTTGACGATGCGCAGCGTGTCGCCGCGATTCAGCCGCGTGGTCCAGTACCAGCCGGATGGGATCGTCTCGCGGTGAATGACAGTGTCGGCATCGATCGACGCGGCGTCGCGCGCAGTCGGCGCCGGCAGTGCCCGCGGCGCGTGCTCCTGCCCCGCCGCCTTCACCTCGTTATACCGCCGGGTATGCGCCGCGATCTCGGCCTTTTGTTCCTCTGACAGGATCATGGTTGCTCCTTCAAGACGAGAGCGCCGGGCCGTCCCGGCTGGTGCTCCTTGCCTGACCGGGTCGTCCCGGTCGGAGCTGGTTGAACTGACGACCGCAGCTCCGCACTGCGGCGCGGAAATATCTCGAGGTCGCGCGACACCGTGGCGCCGTAGCGCTCGCGCTCCTCGGGGCGGTTGCGCTGCCGCTCCAGCGCGATCACGCGCGTCGCGAGTCCGAAGGCTTCACTGAGGTCATGCGTCACCATCACGACCGTCAGATGGGTCTCGTTCCAGAGCCGCTTCATCAGAAGGTGAATGTCGGCGCGGATTCCGGGATCGAGCGCACCGAACGGCTCGTCGAGCAGCAGGATCTTCGGCCCGCGCATGATCGCCTGCGCCAGCGCGAGCCGCTGCTGCATGCCGCCCGACAGCGCCGACGGATATTTGCTCTCCTGGCCGGCGAGCCCGACCTCGGCGAGCAGCTTCATCGCTTCGTCGGCGGCGGCGCGGCGCGCGGCGCCGAACAGCCGGCCGGTGAATTTGGCGTCGCGCAGTTCGCGCCCGAGCATGACATTCTGCAAAACCGTCAGATGCGGAAACACCGAGTAGCGCTGGAACACCACGCCGCGGTCGGCGTCCGGCTCGCCAGGCAACGGCTTGCCGTCGACCAGGATCTGGCCGCGGGTCGGCTGCTCCTCGCCGAGCAACATGCGGAGCAGCGTGGTCTTGCCGCAGCCGGACGGGCCGACCAGCGCAATGAAGGCACGCGGCTCGACCTCCATCGTGATGCGCTCGAGCACGATGTGGTCGCCATATTCCTTCCAGACGTCGTCGAAGCGGATCGTGCTCATTCCGCCCTCACCGAGGCAAACCACGGAAACAACCTTCGCTGCATGACGCGTAGGCCGACATCGATCAGGAACGCCAGCAGCGTGATCCAGGCGACGTAGGGGATGATGACGTCCATCGCGAGATAGCGGCGCACCAGGAAGATCCGGTAGCCGAGCCCGGAATCGGAGGCGATCGCCTCCGCTGCGATCAGGAACAGCCATGCCGGCCCGAGCTGCAGGCGCAGCACGTCGATCAGACGCGGCAGGGTTTGCGGCATCGCGACGCGCAGCGCGATCTGCCAGGTCGAGGCGCCGAGCGTCTGTGCCTTGACGATCTGCTCGCGCGGCAGCTCCTGCACTTTCATGGCGAGATCGCGGATCATGCAGGGCAGTGTCCCGATCACGATCAGCGCGATCTTGGAATTCTCCCCGAGCCCCATCACGATGAACAGGATCGGCAACAGCGCCAGCGGCGGCACCATCGAGGTCACCGATACGAACGGCCCGAGCAGGGCGTTGGCGCCCGGCAACAGCCCGATCACGATCCCGAGCACCAGCGCAGCCGCCGTCGAGATCGCCAGCGCCGAGCCCAGTCGCCCCAGGCTGGCGACGGTGTCGGAGGCCATCAGATAGCCGCCGGTGCGCGGGTCGACCTCGAACGCCATCTGCTTGACGGCCTGCACCATGCTCGGCAGCGCCGGCAGCAGCTTGTCGTTCGGGTTCTGCGCGAGCCGCGCGCTGGAGCCGGCGAAGTAGGCGATTGCGACCAATACGAACGGCAGCGCGAGCAGATAGAATCGCGTCTGCCGTCCCGGCCGTATGTTCACAAGTCGCATGGGCAGCTCCTGCTTGGGGCGACGCGCTGCGCGTCAGAGCTTGGCGTCAGAGCTTGCCCTTGGCGGCCTCGTCCATGTAGGTCGGGTCGAAGCGCAGCTTGACGTTCGACTTGTCGCCCAGCACCGATTTGTCGGCGAGCTCGATGCCGACGGCGTCGGCCGACTTCGCGCCCTTGCCGAGCAGGTCCTTCTCGAACAGGAACTTGCGCACGCGATCCATGGTCGCGCCGACGGTCTGGCTGCGCGTGAAGGCTTCGGCGTCGGTTGCCTTGTCGAACAGTTTTGTGGTCGAGAGCTGGCTGTCGAAGCCGGCGAGGTCGGTGCCGGAGGCCTTGGCCATCGCCTCCTTGGCGGCCTTCGCCGCGGCATCGTTCGCCGTCATTTTCGACAGCGTCTCGTACCAAATGCCGACCAGCGCCTTGGCGAAGTCCGGATTGTCCTTGGCGACTGCGGTGTTCACCACCATCAGGTCCATGATCTCGCCGGGGATTTGCGAGGAATCGAACACCTTCTTCGCATCGGGCGAGCCGAGGATTTCGGTTACGATCGGATTCCAGGTCACCACCGCACTGACGTCAGGCGTCTTGTAGGCGGCGGCGATATCGGCGTCGGAGGTGTTGATGACCTTGACGTCCTTCTCGCTCAGCTTGCTGGTCTCGAGCGCGCGCGCCAGCAGATAATGCGACACCGAGAACTCGACCAGGTTGACGGTCTGGCCCTTGATCGCGGCGAGATCAGACTTGTTCTTCAGGATCACCGCGTCGTTGCCGTTGGAGAAATCGCCCATCACGACCGCGGTGGTGTCGACGCCGCCGGCTGCCGGAATCGACAGTGCGTCCATGTTGGTGATGGTGACGGCGTCATAGCCGCCGGCGGTGTACTGGTTGATCGATTCGACGTAGTCGTTGAACTGCTTGACCTCGATCGCGATGCCGTATTTGTCGGCCCATTTCTTGACGATGCCGGTGTCGGCCGCATAGCCCCACGGCATCCATCCGACATAGATCGACCAGGCGACCTTGAAGCTTTTCTTCGGCGCGGCGTCGGCCGCAGGCGCAGCCGCCAGCACGACCGCGCAGCCGATGACAACAGAGCGAAGGAAGAAAACGAATTTGTTCATTGCCGATCCCTCTTGCGAAATTTCACAAAAAGGGACTGGCGAAAAGACCATCGCTCCGCCAATCCCTTGGCTGACGAGGTCTCCCGGGCTTTTATCCCGCCGTGCACCTGCGGGGATGTCTCCCCCGCAAGCGGCTGCTCTCGGACCAGCACCTTGCTTCGCAAGATCGGAACCCTAGCGGCCAACTCGACGCCATTGATGCACGAGGCGTGCCAGCGGGCGGGCAATTGAATCTCATGAGATTTTTCCGCGCGCGCGGCGCGGCCACGACAGTGTCTTGCTTAAAGATTGCGCAGATCTGCTCAGAATTGGCTCTGTCCTTTCGCCACCGGCATCAGCAGGATCGCACGATGGCTGATGTCGAGGGAGTTCGATGCGCAAGCTTCTGAGCGTTCTGTGCGCCGGCCTCTGGCGCGGATTGCACGGCCGGTTCGGCCTGGTGCCGAATTCCGAACTAAAAGACTGATCGCAAGATCGCAAAAAAAGAGCCCCGCTCTGCAGCGGGGCTCCTGCACAGAGATCCTATTTCCGATCGGAGTTTTGCGCCGGCGTCTGCGGGCTCTGGCCTGAGCCTGACGACGGCGGGTTGTTGTTCTGGTTGGGCTGGCTGGACTGCGTGTCCCGGCCGGCATTTGACTGATTGCCGCTACCCTGACCGACGGTCGACTGGTTCTGCGGTGCAGCCTGGCCCGTCGTATTCTGCTGCGGGGCCTGCTGCTGAGCGGACGGCTGATTTCCGCTCTGGCCGGTTGTCGACTGGTTCTGCGGCGAGTTCGCCTGACCCGTGGTCTGCCCGGTCGTGTTCTGCTGGGCAGGCTGCTGAGTGCCGGTCTGGCCGGTCGACTGGTTCTGCGGCGCGTTGGTCTGACCGGTCGTCTGTCCAGTCGTGTTCTGCTGGGTGCGGCTCTGGCCGACCGTCGACGATGCGCCCGCGCCCTGACCGACCCGATCCGACAGGCCGAGTGCGGTCACCGTGCGCGTGTCGACGCTGCCGCTGGTCGTGATGCCCTCCTGACGCTGGAAGGTGATCAGCGCCTCGCGGGTCCGCGATCCCAATACACCGTCAGCCTCGCCGACCAGCAGGCCGCGGTCGATCAGCACCTGCTGCACCTCGCGGATCTGCTGCGGGTTCAGGTCCATCATCGCAACGCTACCGCTACCACCGCCACCGCCACCGCCGCGATGGCTGAAGCGCGTCCGCGGTCCGACCGGGACGACGTCGACGACACGGCGCTCGCGATCGAGGAACACGACTTCATCCTCGACGACGAAGAAGCTGTCGTCGCGATAATACGGGAACGCATCGATCAGCGCCGGGAAGGCGGCAACCGACACCGCGTTGAACCTCCGCGGCACCACCACGCCCGGATTGACCGCGAAGTTGATCGTACTGACATTGACACGTGGTGCGTTACGCGCCGACAGCACCGAGCGCTGGATCGTGCTCTGCTGCTGCGCGGTCACGGTGCGCCCGGCCTCGGTCTGGACCGTGGCGTTCGACTGCGCCTGGGTCTGAGCGGTTGTCCCGGCTTGTCCCTGAGCCTGACCGGTGGTCTGTCCGGAGTTCATCCGGTTTTGCGTCGTACCGGACTGCGGAGCGGCCGCGCCCGTGGTCTGGCCGGCTCGCGTATTCGGGGCTGCCGTTGTGCCCTGGCCGGTGGTCGTGTTCGCGCCCTTTGCCTGGCCCGTGGTCGTGCTCTGGCCGGTCGTCATGCCCGGCTTGCCTTGAGTCTTGCCTTGAGCCTTGTCCTGAGCCGTGCCCTGGCCGGTCGTGGTGCCCTGGCCGCGGTTCGCGGTGTTGGCGCGATTCTCCTGCTGCTGGCTTTGCCGCGTCGTGGCGCTGCCGCGTTCGCGGGATTCAGATCGCCCCATCTGCTCGCGCTGGTCTCGGCCCTGGCCGACGGTCTGCTCTTGCTTGCTCTGGCTGCGCTGACCCTGCTCGGCGCGGCCGCTCTCGCGGGCCTGGCCGGTGGTCTGGCTGCGCTCGGCGGCACCGCGGCCCATCTGTCCTTCAGCCCTGCCGGTTTCTCGTGCGCCGCCCTGGCCGCGACCGACCGTCATGCCTTCGCTTCGCGATGCCCCGGGACTGCCATGCATTGCGCCGCCGGAACTGCCGGCCGACGAGCCTGCGGAGCGGCCGTGTTCACCACCGCCGCCACCGCCCGCACCGACGCTTCCGCCGCCGCCCGGGCCGCCACCACCCATGCCGCCCCCGCCACCCTCGCGCATGCCCTGCGCCGATGCGAGGCTGACGCCTGCCAACAGCACGGCCGTCGTCAGCAGAAATTTGCTCTTCATCATCTTGCTCTGCATTACCGATTCCTCCTGCAGTTTGGCGGCTATCCGGATCGCGAAGCTGGCGCCGATGGCTGGCACGCTCCGCGCCGGGGCCGCGTTCCAACAAAGCCGGCGAGCGACGCGACGCAACGGTACGCGCGTCTCGCCGGTGAACTCTGAGAAAACAGCGGCGCCGCCCGCACCGTTCCTAGACACCGCCGCGACGCGACATTTCGCGCCAAGGGAACACCACACGTTCATCTTGAGTTCATCTTGAGCCAGCGGCCTGATGTCTGGTCACGCTTCAGGAACCGATGGCCACGCTTTCCCGTTTTTAATCGAAGTGTGCGTTCGTCGTCATGACGATGCTCAGCGAGCTCACGCGGATCATCGTCCGCTGCGACTGGCGGTGGATCGAAACAGGCTCCGTTCGGCTTTGAACATTGGATTCGCCGTCAACGGCAGCACCACTGCGCCCACCTCGCCGCCGGGCCCGGATCCCTTGCAGGCGCGCGGCCATACGCAACCAATGCCACTCTCCTCCGTTGACCGGCTGGGCATCATCATCGAGGAGGATCACATGCGGAAAACAGGGCTTGTTCTTGCAACCGTCGGTACGCTTGGGGTGAGCGCCATCGCGGCCCCGGCGCCCGCCGAAGCACGGTGGGGACACGGAGGGTGGGGGTGGGGTCCGGCGGTCGCGGGCGGATTGATTGCCGGCGCAGTCGTCGGCGGCCTCGCCTCGTCAGCCTACGGCTATCCCGGCTATTCCTATGGTTACGGCTACCCCGGCTACGGCTACGGTTATGGCTATTCGCCCGCCTATTACGGCAGCTATGCCTATGACGACGGCTATTACGCTGCGCCGTATCGTTGGGGCGGCGGCTACACGACGACATATTATAGCGGATACCGGCCGGCCTATTACGGCTACCGCTATCGTCACGTGGTGCGGCCGGCATACGCCTATTATCGCGGCGGCTATCCGCGCTGGCGTCATTGGTGAGATCGGCCAGAGCAACCCGGCGCGGCCAGCCGAGCTGACTGGCGCCGGCAAGAGGCCGACAAGGGTCGACCGGGTTGAGCGGCAGCGTTACCCGGCGACCCGCAGCGCGGTCACGGCGACGCAGGCGTTGCCTAACGGAATCAGCACCACCTGCGCGCCGTGCGGCAGCGCCATCGGCGCGATCATCGAGCGTGCCGGTCTGTCCGTTGAGCTTGGCGAGTTCGGCGGCCGGTGCTCAAGCCTGCACGCGCGCGGACTTCCTGTACTGCGCGGTTTCGGCGCGCAGCAGATCGCAGAATTGAAGTGCGAGACGGCTTCGCGGCCGCTGCGAAGGAAGCAGCAACATGGTGGCGATCTCCAGCCGTGGCACGAACGGCTTGAGTACAATTTTGGAGCTTGCAAAATCCCGGGCCACGATCGGGTCGACGATTGAGAAACCCAGTCCCTGCGCAACCAGGGCACAACGCTGCATGCTGTACTGGATCTCCGCGACCGTCTTGATCTCGACCTTGGCCTCATCGAGGACGCGCTCAAAGCGGGATCGATGCGGTGCGCTCGGGGAAGCTGCGATCATGGGCTCTCCCCGCAGATCTTGCGCTGCGATCGATCGCTTCGAGCGTAACCGGTGCTGGCGGGGCAGGACGCAGACCGCCTCCGTTGTCATGAGGAGCTCGTCGTCGACCGCGGCAAACCCCGCCTGCGGCCGCGCCAGCCCGACGTCGCATTGTCCCGAGGCCACCAGGCTCCAGACGCGCTCGGGGCTGTGGACGGCCACCGATACGACGATGTCGGGATTCTTCCTCAGGAAGCTGCTGACGATCTGCGGCATCAAGGAATAGGTGAACGCCGGAAGACATGCGATCCTGAGCGTCCCGCTGCCGCGCTCGCGAATGCCGCGCGCGGCGCGCGCCAGATACTCGAGGCCGGCCTGGTTTCTCTCGACCTCGCGCAGGAATATCTCGCCTTCCGGAGTCAGCGTGACGCCGCCTCGCCCGCGTTCGAACAACGCAAAGCCGATCTCGCGCTCGAGACGTGCGATCGCGCGGCTGATGAAAGGCTGTCCCACCCGAAGGCTCAAGGCGGCCTTGGTGATTCCGTTGTGGCGCACGACCTCTCGAAACAGGTCAACATGTCTTGGATTCAAGGGCATGACTAATTTGCATATGAACTGGCTTTCCGGTCATTTGACGGCATGCGCATCGGGTGCGTCAATACGGCATGTACCCGTCGAGCAACCATGCAAGCTTCGCCACCGACCGCATCCTGTTGACCAGGATCACCGGCCCGGAGTCTTCGCGCGCACAGCAGCTTCGCGAGGCAGCGATGCTGCGGCGGCTCGATCGCGGCACATCGGATCGGCCGAATGCCGCACGCCCGGCGGCGGCACGGGACCAGGTCGACACCGCGGCCGCGTTCGCAATCGAGGCCGCGGGATCGGGAGACCTGCTCGGCGTGTCCGGGTTCGGCACGATCGACCGGCACGAGAAGCGGGCTACGTTCGCTCCAATCTGGAGCATCGGACGACTGGACGAGGCCGTGCTCGTCAGTCACGTTGCGCATCTGATGACGCGGTATGCGTTCGAAGTGCTCATGGTCGAGCGGGCCGAGGTGCATCTGGACTGGCGCCTGAGGCACATGCTTGATCTCTACGCCGACCTCGGTTTCCGCCGCGAAGGCAGGCTTCGCGCATACTTCGCTGCCGATGAAGAGCCGTCCGCCGATGCTGCGGTCCTCAGCGTGGTTCGCTCTGAATGGCCCTCCGTTGTGCGTCGGCAGCGCGGGGTTCTCGCCGGCGAAACGTGGCGCTACCGGCTTCCATCCGACCGCCCTCCGTAGCGGCGGCCAAGCTCGGACAAAACGATGTCACAAGAATGCGGGCGTATGACTCAACGGTCGAGCCACCCACTCAGTGTCGTCCCTGCGAAAGCAGGGACCCATAACCACGAATGCTGATTGTTGAACGATGCTGGGACGACGAGTCCCGTTCCCAACACCCGCCGCGGGGTATGGGTCCCTGCTTTCGCAGGGACGACGTGTGGAGGGAGCCGCGGTCCCTCGGTTCAAACACTGCTGTCTCTGGAATACTGGGTCACCCGCATGCGACGGGTGATGACACCAACAAGACAGGAAACCAACCACGTCATTGCGAGCGAAGCGAAGCTATCCTCCCATCCGCATATGCCGAGCGATGGATTGCTCGTCGCTTCGCTTTTCGCAATGACGGGTCGAGAGATTTATGGAGGTATCAAGAAACGGCTTGCCGAGCCGCAGCTCGCGGCCAAGGGCCCGCCTCCGCCCATTGGGCTTCGGCGCGGCATCCTTCTCTCGCTGCGCGAGCGAAGGATGGTGGGTGCGACAGGGATCGAACCTGTGACCCCTACCATGTCAAGGTAGTGCTCTCCCGCTGAGCTACGCACCCAAAGCGTATTTGGATCGGGTCCCTATAACGGACGGCGGCGGGGCAGGCAAGGATACAAAGTGAAGGTTTTTTGGCGAATCAGGCCGCCAGCAACTTGTTCACTTCGCTGACCAATTCCCTGAGGTGCACGGGCTTGGCCAGCACTTTGGCGTTTTTCGGCGCCTCCGAATCGGAATTGAGGGCCACCGCGGCAAAGCCGGTGATGAACATGATCTTGATATCGGGATCGAGTTCCGAGGCACGGCGCGCCAGCTCGATACCGTCCATCTCGGGCATCACGATGTCGGTGAGCAGCATTTCGAACGGCTCCTCGCGCAGCCGCTGGTAGGCCGACATGCCGTTGTCGTGCGGCGAGACCTTGAAACCCGCGTTTTCGAGCGCCTTGACCAGGAAGCGGCGCATATCGGTGTCGTCTTCGGCGAGAAGTATTTTCGGCATGGCAGGAATCGTCGAATCCGGCTTGAGGAGCAGTCCGAACAGTAAGCCCGACAGACGGTAAATTTCGGGTGAAATTTGCGTCAAGCCAGCGGCAAATGCGCGCCATCCATTTGTGGACCGAACCGGACATCGAATCAACCGGGTGCCGCATTTGCTGCTTTTAAGACGCGTTCCAGCTGAAACCACACTCTTTTCACTTGGCAGAATGATCGCGATTACCGACAATGCGTGCTCATAAATCTCCGCTTTTCCGGCAGACTCAGTTGCTGCGGGGCGAGGCGGACGCAAGGGACGGCGCCAAGGGAATGACCGAATTTGCTGGCGAGTTGTCGCCCCCGTTCGAGATCGTTGAGCCGCAGGCCTGGCGCGCGCCGATCATCTTCAATTCCCCGCATTCGGGCTCGGTCTATCCGGCCGAATTCCTCGACGCGTCGCGAATCGATGTGGTGTCGCTGCGGCGCTCCGAAGACTCTTTCATGGACGAGCTGATCGCGGGCCTCAGCGATCGCGGCTTTCCGATCGTGCGGGTCAACTTCCCGCGCTCCTATGTCGACGTGAACCGCGAGCCCTACGAGCTCGACCCGCGCATGTTCACCGGGCGGCTGCCGAGCTTTGCCAATACGCGTTCGATGCGGGTGGCCGGCGGGCTCGGCACCATCCCGCGCGTGGTCGGCGACGGCCAGGAGATCTATCGCGAGCGGCTCGACGTCGACGAGGCGCTGCGCCGGATCGAGGTGCTCTACAAGCCCTATCACCGCGCGCTGCGCCGGCTGATCAACAAGGCGCACCAGGCGTTCGGCGCCGTGATCGTGGTCGACTGCCATTCGATGCCGTCGGTCGGCGTGTCGCGCGACGAGCCGCGCCGGCCCGACGTCGTGATCGGCGACCGCTACGGCACGAGCTGTGCGGCGCTATTGCCCGACCTCGTCGAGGAGATCATGAGCTCGCTCGGCTATTCGATCGGCCGCAACAAGCCCTATGCCGGCGGCTTCATCACCGAGCATTACGGCAATCCGGCGAGCGGCCTGCACACCGTGCAGATCGAGCTCAACCGCGCGGTCTATATGGATGAGCGCCGCCGCGAGCGCGGCCCTCGCTTCGCGCAGGTGGCCGCCGACTTTGCGACCCTGGCGGATGCGCTCGCGAAAATCCCGTTCGGCGATCTCGGCCCGTTCCAGGCGGCAGCGGAGTAATCAATCCTTCGTCGGGCACTGCGATCCCGACGAAGTCATGAACTAGGAATTCAAGTTGGCGGCGCGATAAGCGCCGAACTGGATTCTCAGTTCACTTGCGGAAACGACGGCCCAAGAAAAAAGGGCCGCTTGAATGAACAAGCGGCCCAAGTCTAGGGAGGAAACGCCCAAGGAGGGCAGCGATAGCGCGAGGCGCTACCGCACCGCAACAATATGCGACCGCGCTGCACAAAACGCAAGAACTTTCGAAACATTTCTTGGGTAATGTTGGAAAGTCTGGCGAAACTGCAACAGGCCGGAAGGAGCGGCTTTCCGTATGTAGGATCAATATCTTACAAGGAAAGCCCCGGGCGGCCAGCGCTCTGCGCATAGCTTGTATACCAGAATTCGCAACTTCGTGATCGAGACCGGGACCCGGGGCGCTTTCGAATCCGAAGCCAAATCGAAAGTCCGGAACCGCGTCATCGGGCTGGATAACACTCCGTTAATCGTGCGCGCCGCGCCGGATTGAGCTAGGCAAGACCGCATCCGATTTCTACCGCGTCGTTTGCGCAGTTCAGGGACATGCCGTGACGGTCATCGACTTTACCGCCTTCATCGGCCGCCTTGCGACCGCATCCGGCGAAACCATCCTGCCCTTCTTCCGCACCTCGCTCTCGGTCGACAACAAGAGCTCGAACGATTTCGATCCGGTCACCGAGGCCGACCGGGCGGCGGAAGCCGTGATGCGGCGGCTGATCAAGTCGAACTTCCCCCAACACGGCATCGTCGGCGAGGAGTTCGGCAATGAGCGCGAGGACGCCGACTATGTCTGGGTGCTCGATCCGATCGACGGCACGAAATCCTTCATCGCCGGCTTTCCGATCTGGGGCACGCTGATCGCGCTGCTGCACAAAGGTACGCCGGTATTCGGCATGATGCACCAGCCCTATATCGGCGAGCGCTTCTCCGGCGACAACGGCTCGGCGCATTACTCCGGCCCGTCGGGCGAACGGCGGCTCTCGGTACGGCGCTGCGCCTCGCTGAAGGAGGCGACCGTCTTCACCACGAGCCCGCTGCTGATGAATCCGGATGACCGCGCCCGCTTCGGCCGCATCGAGAATGCAGCGCGCCTGTCGCGCTATGGCGGCGACTGCTACTCCTATTGCATGCTCGCCGCCGGTCATCTCGACCTCGTGGTCGAGACCGAGCTGAAGCCTTACGACATTGCCGGCCTGATCCCGATCATCACCGGCGCCGGCGGCGTCGTCACCACCTGGGACGGCAAGCCGGCGCAAAGCGGCGGCCGAATCATCGCGGCCGGCGACCCGCGCGTGCACGAAGCGGCGATGAAGCTTTTGAACGCCTGAGTTCCCTGCCTGATTCTTGAGTTGCCGGGCGTCTGATCTGCGCCCATCCTGACCGCAACCAGAAAAGCCAGGGATGGGCGACATGACGATGCGCGGCAGGCTGCTGGCAGCCCTTCTCCTGCTTCTCGCGCCCGTCACGGCTTTCGCCCAGGATTTCCCGACCAAGCCGCTCCGGCTGATCGTGCCGTTCCCGCCCGGCGGGCCGAACGACATCATCGCGCGGGTGATCGGGCAGAAGATCTCGGAGCTCGCAAGGCAGCCCGTGATCGTCGACAACCGCGCCGGCCAGGGCGGCGTGCTCGGCACCGACGCGGTCGCGAAGGCGGCGCCCGACGGCTACACGGTGGCGATCGCGAGCGCCGGCGCGCTGGCGATCAGCCCCAGCATGGAGAGGGTTGCCTACGACACGCTGAAGGATCTCGCGCCGGTGACGCTGGTCGCGACCGTGCCGGAGATGCTGGTGGTCGCCGCCAACGTGCCGGCGAGGAACATGAACGAACTGGTCGCGCTCGCCAGGGCGCAGCCGGGTAAGCTCAACTTCGCCTCCTCCGGCCCCGGCAGCCTGCCGCATCTCGCCTGCGAATTGTTCAAGCTGACGGCCAAGATCGACATCGTGCACGTGCCCTATCGCGGCGCCGCGCCGGCGGTGAACGACCTGTTGGGTCAGCAGGTGCAGATGACCTTCCTCGACCTGCCGGTGATCCTGCCGCAGATCAAGGCGGGCGCGCTGCGGCCGATCGCGCTCGGTGGGCGCGAACGCGCGCCGACCGCACCCGACGTGCCGACCACCACCGAGGCCGGCATGCCCGAACTGGTCATCGAGAACTGGTACGGCATGGTCGCGCCCGCACGAACGCCGCCCGCGATCGTCGCAAGGCTGAACCAGCTCGCCACCGCGGCGATGGCCGATCCGATGGTCAAGCAGAAGCTCGCCGAGCAAGGCCTGACGCTGGCCGGCGACACGCCGGAACATTTCCGCGACTTCATCGCCGCCGACATCAGGAAATGGGCGAAGGTGATCCAGGACGCCGGCGTGGTGACGACGAAATGAGCCAGCCGTCAGCGCTGCGCTTCGGCGCGCAGATAGTCCACAAGTTGCTTGGCCGCCCGCGGCAGCGCCTTGAAGCTGCGCGCGCAGATCGTCAGCCGGCGGTTGGCCCAGGCGTCGCGGATCCTTATCGTCGTGATCGGCATCGACGCCGCGCAGCGCCGCGCCGCGGTCTCCGGGATCACGGCGATGCCGACATCGGCGGCGACCATCTGGCAGATCGCGTCGAAGCCGCGCAGGCGGGCGCGGAAGCGCAGCCGCGCCCCGAGCTTTGCGGCATGCCGCGAGATATGAACCTGCAGCGCGGATGTTGCCGTGAGGCCGACGAAATCGCGGCCGACCACTTCCTGGAAGTCGATCTGGCGGCGGCCGCCGAGATCGCCGCGACGCGACGCCACCAGCATCAAGCGGTCCTCGCTGAACAGGAACCGCTCGACGCTGTCGGGCAGCGCGTGTTCCGCGGCGAAGCCGAGATCGGCGGCGCCGCTGGCGATCGCGGTCGCGATATCGGTGCTCTCGCGCTCCTCGACGTCGACGCTGATGTCGGGATGCTCGTGCAGGAAGGCCGCGAGCGCGCGCGGCAGATGCTCCGAAAGGCCCGAGGTGTTGGCGAGCAGCAGCACGTTGGCGCGCACGCCGCTGGCATAGGCGGCGAGATCGCTTTGCAGCGCCTCGACATTGTGGATCACGATGCGGGCGTGGCCGAGCAAGCTCTCGCCCGCCGCAGTAAGTTCGACGCCGCGGCGGCCGCGCTTGAGCAGCGCGACGCCGAGCGCTTCCTCGAGGCCCTTGATCCGCTCGCTGGCCGAAGCCAGCGCAAGGTTCGCGCGCGCCGCGCCCTGGGTGATGCTGCGCGCATCGGAAACCGCGATGAACAATTGCAAATCGGTCAGGTCGAACCGCATGACGTTTCCCACCCCATACCTTCGGGTCGTCCGAAGGCTAACTCCGTAACCTCCAGATTGTGCCGTTCGCATCGATCGGTCAATGTGCCGCCATGGTCGACCATCTCCTGATCTTCATCGCTTTCGCCTTCCTGCTCGCCGGCTTCGTCAAGGGGACGCTCGGCCTCGGCCTGCCGACGGTCGCGATGGGGCTGCTCGCAACCACGATGGCGCCGGGCCAGGCGATTGCTATCGTGATCGTGCCGGCGATCGTCACCAATATCTGGCAGACCTTCGTCGGCCCCTATCTGCGCGACATCATCAAGCGGCTGTGGCCGTTGATGCTCGGCACCGTGGCGGGCATCTGGATCAATGCCGGGCTGCTGACCGGGCCTTACGCGGCCTACGGCACCGTGGTGCTGGGCGTGCTGCTGGTGATCTACGCGATCGTCGGGCTGAGCCGGTTCAGCTTCAAGGTCGCGCGGCGCGACGAGAAATGGATCGGCGGCATCGTCGGCGTCATCACCGGGCTGATCTCGGCGGCGACCGGCGTTCAGGTCATCCCCTCGATGCCTTTCATGCAGGCGATCGGCATGGAGAAGGACGAACTGGTGCAGGCGCTCGGCGTGTTCTTCACCACTGCGACCGTGGCGCTCGCGTTCAACCTCACGGCATCGGGCCTGCTGACGGCAGCCACCGCGCTGCCGGGCGCGGTCGCGATGGCGGCGTCGTTCACCGGCATGTTCATCGGCCAGGCGGTTCGCACACGGATGCACCCCGAGGTGTTCCGCCGCTGGTTCCTGATCGCGATGATCCTGCTCGGCATCTATCTCGCCGGCAGCGCACTGCTCAAGATCCACGGCTAGAGCGGCAAAGCGAGAGCCTCAAGGCGCGAGCTAGCGCGCCTCCAGCGTCGCGACGCGGACGCCGAGATAGATGAAGAGCGCGCCGAGCGAGCGGTTGATCCAGGCGATCACGCCGGCCGATTGCCTGATGTGGCCGGCAGCCCGCGCCGCGAAGGCCGCAAGACCAAGGCACCACAGCGTGCCGCCGGTGATGAAGATCAGCCCGAGCACCAGGAAGGCGAGCGTCTTGTGCGGCGAATCGGCCGCCACGAATTGCGGCAGGAAAGCCAGGAAGAACAGCGCCACCTTGGGGTTGAGGATATTGGTCAGCGCCCCCTGCCAGAACACACGCGAGATCGAGGTCTCGCCGCCCTGCCCCGTGATGTCAGCGACTGGTCTGGCGCGCGCCAGCAGCATCTGCAGACCGGTCAGCACCAGATAGGCCGCGCCGACCAGCTTGACGGCCAGGAACGCGGTCGACGAGGCCATCAGCAGCGCCGACAGCCCGATCGCCGCACCCAGCACATGAACCAGGCAGCCGCAGCTGATTCCGACCGCCGCAGCGGCTCCGCCGCGCCATCCGAGCTGAATCGTGCGCCCGATGATATAGGCGGTATCCGGCCCCGGTGTGACGTTGAGCAGCAGGCCGGACAGGACAAACAGCCAAAGTTCGTGAATTCCCAGCATGGCAGTGAGATTAACCTATGCAAGTAACCGCCCGGAAAGGATGATCAGCCAGCCGGCGCCATCCCAGCGACACACGAATTCAGTAGAGAAACCACTGTACGATCCGTTGGTCGCATGCCAATTCCTGCTACTATGCATTATAGGTGCCTGCAAACCGGGCTTCCGCCGGACCCGGCCTGTCTTGTAAGTATCGGATTCGGTCACCTCGGCTAAGTGGCCATTCCAGGGCACAGGAGACATGGAAAGACGGCTCGCTGCCATTCTTTGCGCTGACATCGCCGGCTATTCCCGCATGATGGGTGCCGACGAGGCGGGGACGCATGCCTCGTTCAAGGCGCACCGCAGCGCGATTTACCCGATCATCCTCAATCATGGCGGCCGAATCGTCAAAAACACCGGCGATGGCTTCCTCTTGGAATTTCCGAGCATCATCGGCGCGATCGAGGCCGCCGTCGCGATGCAGACCCTGATGGCCGAGCGCAACGAACATTTGCCGGCCGACCGCGCCATGCACTTCCGGATGGGCGTCCACATGGGCGACGTGATGGCCGACGAGGACGAGGTGTTCGGCGACGACGTCAACATCGCAGTCCGTCTCGAGACGGTCGCAACGCCCGGCGGCATCGCGGTGTCGGACAAGGCCCGCACCGAAGCGGGACGGCGGCTTGCCGTCACCCTCGTCGACGCCGGCCCGCACCGCTTCAAGAACATCGCCGAGCCGGTCAATGTCTGGACCTGGGCGCCGGCCGGATCCGATGCCCAGGAGCAGGTTCCGGACGACGGCCCGCATCTGCCGGGGCAATACCGGACCGCAATCGTCGGCGTGCTGCCGTTCGACAATCTGAGCGGCGGCGCCGACGAATATTTCTCGGACGGCCTGACCGAGGACCTGATCCACGCGCTGTCGCTGCAATCCTTCTACCGCGTGCTGAGCCGCAACTCGACCTTCGCCTACAAGGGCAAGAACGTCTCGACGCGGCTGATCGCGCGCGAGATCGACGCGACCTATCTGATCCAGGGTTCGGTACGGCGCGCCGGCAACAAGATCCGCGTCTCCGCCGAGCTGATCGCGCCGGAGAAGGGCGAGCAGCTGTGGACCGGCCGCTACGACCGCGACATGGGCGACCTGTTCGCGATGCAGGACGAGATCACCGCGAATCTCTCCGCCGCCGTCGCGCAGGAGATCTATCGCGCCGAAGCATCGGCACCGGCGCGCTCGCCGAACGCCGAACTGACGGCGTGGGATCGCTTCCTGAAGGGGCTGTCGCACTACTACCAGCAGACCAAGGACGATTGCGAAACCGCGATCGCGCTGTTCAAGGAAGCGATCGAGCTCGACCCCGCGCTGTCGATCGCGCGCGCCTATCTGGCGCTGATTCAGATCCAGAGCATCCAGTTCGGCTGGATTCCGAGCACGCGCGAATTGTGGGCCTCGTCGGTCAGCCTGGCCGAGAGCAGCGTGCGGCTCGACCCGCGCTCCTCGTTCGCGTTTTCGCTGCTGGCCTATCTGCACGCGATGCAGGGCCATTACGAAGCCGCGATGGACGCCATCAAGCGGGCGATCGAGCTCAACCCCTACGACATGGGCGCGCGCGGCGTGCTGGGAATCTGCCACATGGTGATCGGCGACCATCGCAAGGCGGTCGATCTGTTCTCGACGGCGGTCCAGCGCGGCAACAGCGACCCGCGCTACCAATGGGCGGCGCTGAACGCGTTCAGCCATTATCTGCTCGGGCAATATGACGCGTCGCTGTCGTGGTCGCGCGAGGGGCTGTATCTGAACCCGAACCATCTGCAGTGCCTTGCGGTGCGCACCGCAGCGCTCGCCCAGCTCGGCCGCGCCGACGAGGCCGCGCAGGCGGCCGAGGCCCTGCTCGCCAACCATCCCGAGCTGACGGTCGAGCGTCACTTGCGCAATTTCCACTGGAAGAACCCGGCCGACATCGCGCATTATCGCGACGGCCTCTTGAAAGCCGGGCTGCCGTTCGGCAAACTCGCTCTGGTTGCATCCACCTCGAAATTCGCCGTCGACTCCTGAGCGAATTCATCCACCGGTAATGGATGCTTTTTAAGCTGAAGCTTTTCAGGATGTGGTTTGATGTCCGATACGGCTGCAAGCGCGGCGCCCGCCCCGCAGATTTCTCCTGACAATCCGTGCCCTTTCCTGCGGGCGCTCGCCGCCGGCAACTATGTCGGCGGCCATATCGTGCCGCTGCCTGAACTGACCGGGACCATCGGGCGCGCAACCGGCAAGACCGGGTTCGAGGGATTCACCGCGCGGGCGAAGATCTTCATGGTGGCGCAGATCGCCAACGGCCTCGGTCCTTTCAGCCAGCTGCGCAGCCTGTTCCAGGGCGCCATTCTCGACGCGTTACGCAACGGCCCGCTCGACAAGCACGGCGCCGGCTCGCGCATCCTCGACCAGCACGCGGTGGTCCATGAGGACGAGATCGCGCGGCTCGCGACCTTCGGCAGCGACCACAAGGCACCCGACGGCAGCGTCGAACGCGGGCTGTCGGCCGCCGAGATCAAGACCTTCATGGCGGCGAACTTCCAGCGCGCCAAGGACGAGCATCCGCCGTCCTACGGCATCCTGCACTGCTACTATCCGCTCCTGATGCTAGGCGAGTGGCCGGTGCTGCTCGACATCATGGGCAAGGGCGAAGGCAAGGACCGCTATCTCAGCGTCGCCGAGGTCAGGACGCTGTTCGTGGACAAGCGCTTTCCTGACCGGATCGTCGCGCTGCTACAGCGCTAGATTTTTGTTGGACGCGTTTTCTTCACGCGAACCGGTTTCCGCTTCGCTCGAAAACGCCATGTTTCACTTGAACAGCGGCGTGCCCGGCACGAACGCATCGAACGCCGCCCAGAATTGGCCGCGGTAGCGGTCCTGCTCCTGCAGGATTTCGTGCTTGGAGCCGGCGATCACCAGATGCGAACCGGCGCGCAAGTGATAGGCGAACTCCTCGATCGCGGCCGTCGACACCACCTCGTCATTGCTCGCCGCCAGCATCAGGATCGGCTGGCGGATTTCGGACGGATACGACGTGCCGCGGAAGGTGCGCATCGCGGTGAACGCGGTGTCGGCCCATGCGATCGTCGGCGCCGCGATGCCGAGCGTCGGATCTTCTTCCAGGATCGCCGCGTTGCGGGCATGGCGCACCGGATCGCTGGTGACGGGATTGCCGATGAAGGGCGCGAGGCCGACCAGTTCGTCGCTACCGCCGGGAACATAGCGGCCGCCCTGCCCGGCCAGCCGCATGATCCGAAGCAGCGCGCTCGGGAAGAACGACACGCGGCGGCGCGGCAGGTCGATCATCGGCGCCGACAGCACCATGCGGTCGAACCAGCGCTTGCCGGCATGCGCGAGGCGCAGCATCACCGCACCGCCCATCGAATGCGCCAGCGCGAAATAGGGCGGCGGGCAATCCGGCAGCACCACCTGCTGCACGAAGGTCTCGACGTCGACCTCGTAGTCGGCGAAGTCGCGCACATAGCCCTTGCGGGGATCGCGCAGCCGGCGCGACGAGTGGCCCTGCCCGCGCCAGTCGATCATCGCCACCGCAAAGCCACGGTCGCGCAGATCGCGCACGGTCTCGAAATATTTTTCGATCATCTCGCCACGCCCGCCGAACACGCAGACCGTGCCCTTGCGGCCGGGCGGCGGCGCCCAGCGCGCAAAGCGCAGCTCGGCCCCGTCTGGTGTCTTGATGGTACCACTGACAACGTCGTCCGGAACCGGGTTGGCGGGAATCGAGACGAGCGTCATGAAGGGGACCGGAGTGGTGAGACAGGGTGGAGATCAAGGACGCCGGCGCCGAAAAATGCGACGCGGTTTCCGCCTCTTGAACGCGACGTGACCCCTCCCATATCATTTCCGTGCAGGCCGCTACCAGTGCTTCGGAACCGAAACATCAGGCTGCACACATCTAAGCCCGGCCCGATGGCGGGCGGGTAACTGAAACAGTCGCTCAATGGAGGACTATTCCTATGCGTAGCTACGACCTCACTCCGTTCTATCGTTCCACCGTCGGCTTCGACCGCCTCTTCAACCTGCTCGATCAGGTGACCTCGGACGGCAGCCCCGGCTATCCCCCCTACAACATCGAGCGCACCGGCGAGAATGCTTACCGGATCAGCGTTGCGGTCTCCGGCTTCTCGCAGGCCGAGCTTTCGATCGTCGCGAAGGAGAACACGCTGACGATCAAGGGCGAGAAAACCGCCAACGAGAACTCCGGCAACGGCGCCGAAGTGCTCTATCGCGGCATCGCCTCCCGCGCCTTCGAGCGCGTCTTCCAGCTTGCCGACTTCGTGCAGGTGAAAAACGCTTCGCTCGAGAACGGTCTGCTCCACGTCGATCTCGTCCGCGAGATTCCCGAGGCCAAGAAGCCCCGCAGCATTCCGATCGGCGGGGGCGAGAAGGCTCCGCAGGTCGTTGACGGCTCGGGCGGCAAGGTCGCCGCCTAAGCAACAAATCCCGCGTCAGCAGATATTGGCTGATCGCGAAAACGCCCCGGGAAACCGGGGCGTTTTTTGTTGCCGGTAACCGCTACTCCAATCCCTGCACCTTGGGCATTGCCTGGGTCGGCAGGATCGCGGGCGCCGGCGGCGGAGCACCCTGACCGACGGTCGGAGCCTCGGCTTGCTGGACGGCTTGCTGCGCAGCCTGGGCCTCGGCCGGCTTCGGGGCTGCGGCCTGCTCGGCCGTCGCGGGTGTCGCTGCCTGAGCAGGCTGCGGCGTGGCCGCCTGCGGGACGGCGGCCTGGGCCGCCGGGGCCGGAGCCTGGGCTGCCGCCGGCGCTTGGGCTGCCGCCGGAGCCTGGGTCGCCGGAACCTGAGCCGCCGGAACCTGGGCTTTGGCCCCCAGCGGGTTCCGCTTCGGCACCGGCACGCGGCTGGCGACATGCGGGATGGGGAGTGGCGGGCGCGGCACCCGGGCCTGGATCGGCCGCGGCATCGGCCCGACGGGACCGTCGGTCGCGCTCATTTCCTCTTCGTAATTGTCGCCGAGCCGGGAGGCCGGCGTGAAGCGGATGATGTGGCCGTCGCGGGCATCGATCACCAGCCGGCCGTCGTCGCCGCCCTGGTCGATCACCGAGATCGTGTAGACGAACCCGCGCTGTCGGGGCGCGCCAAGCGGCAAATAGCCGTTCTCGCGGAGCACGGTATAGACCTCGACCGGCGGCAACAGGCTCGGGACCCGGCCAAAGCGCGGCGGCGGCGGAACCTCGGGCATGGCGGCATAGGGCCCGTCCATGTCGGATACCCTGACCAGAAGCGGGCTGCCGATCCGGGCGGACGTCGCCAGCTGGGCCTCGGCCGAGGCTGCGCTGAGCGCGAGGACGGCGGCAGCAACCGAACCTGTGAACAACTTCATCGCCGTAACTCCTGTCTGCCCCGCCCTGGAGCGTTTCCGCTCTCTTGCCGGCTTGCCCGGGGCAAAACTTCAGTTTCAAATTCGGCGGTCCTTGGTCCCTCCTTGGGCCAGATCACGGCGTGTTTGCTTCGAATCGGGGGCGCCACATGCCCGTCGAGCCGTTCGATCCGAGCATGCGGGCGAGGACTTCCTCGCGCTTGTGTGATAGACAAAAATTTGGCAAGGTCTAAGTTAGGACAGTAGAGCTGTCTCAATTTCGAGGCCATCCCGGCATAGGGATTGCAACGAGACCTCGGCGCCCCGAGCTCCGAGAATGCTGCAGGCAGGGCCGTTCCTCAGGGGACGTTGAAACGCCCGTCGTCTGAATTTAGGAAAATGCGGCTCGCGGCGGACGAGCGGTGGCCCGGTGGGTGCCGCAACGTCCAAGGTGCGCCAAATACGGTGGGGCCCTTACGAAAGGGAGAGGACACATGAGCGGGTCGGAATTCGAGCGCGAAAACATCGTGGCAGGAACGCTGTCGGCGACCGCGGACTCGAAAGCCGCCGAGCCCGCGCGTGAGTTGCATACTTGGCGCCCCGAAGCCGAGGGCCTGTACGATCCCAGCCTGGAAAAAGACTCCTGCGGCGTCGGCTTCATCGCCAACATCAAGGGCCAGAAGTCGCACCAGATCGTCTCCGACGCGCTGAACATCCTGTGCAACCTCGAGCATCGCGGCGCCGTCGGCGCCGACCCGCGCGCCGGTGACGGCGCCGGCATCCTGGTGCAGATCCCGCACGCCTTCTTCGCGCGCAAGACCGCGGAGCTCGGCTTCAAGCTGCCGCAGCCCGGCGAATACGCCATCGGCGCGCTGTTCATGCCGCGCGATGCCGCGTGGCGGAACGTGATCAAGAGCATCATCGCCGACGAGATCAAGAACGAGGGCTTCAGGCTGCTCGGCTGGCGCGACGTGCCCAGCGACAATTCATCGCTCGGCGTCACCGTGAAGCCGACCGAGCCCTACCACATGCAGGTCTTCATCGGCCGCAATGGTGCGGCCAAGACCGAGGACGATTTCGAGCGCCACCTCTACATCCTGCGCAAGTCGATCTCGCAGGCGATCTATCAGCGCCGCGACCGCGGCATGGCGGGCTACTATCCGTGCTCGCTGTCGTGCCGCACCGTGATCTACAAGGGCATGTTCCTCGCCGACCAGCTCGGCAAGTACTATCCCGACCTGCATGAGGCCGACTTCGACAGCGCGCTGGCGCTGGTGCATCAACGCTTCTCGACCAACACCTTCCCGACCTGGTCGCTGGCGCATCCCTACCGGATGATCGCCCATAACGGCGAAATCAACACGCTGCGCGGCAACGTCAACTGGATGGCGGCGCGACAGGCTTCCGTGCATTCGGAGCTCTACGGCAAGGACATCAGCCGCCTGTGGCCGATCTCCTATGAGGGCCAGAGCGACACCGCCTGCTTCGACAACGCGCTCGAATTCCTGGTGCAGGGCGGCTACTCGCTGCCGCACGCCGTGATGATGATGATTCCGGAAGCGTGGGCCGGCAATCCCCTGATGGATGAGCAGCGCCGCGCGTTCTACGAATATCATGCCGCGCTGATGGAGCCGTGGGACGGCCCGGCCGCGATCGCCTTCACCGACGGCCGCAAGATCGGCGCGACGCTCGATCGCAACGGCCTGCGCCCGGCGCGCTATCTCGTCACCAAGGACGACCGCATTGTGATGGCGTCCGAAATGGGCGTGCTGAAGATTCCTGAGGACCAGATCGTCACCAAGTGGCGGCTGCAGCCCGGCAAGATGCTGCTCGTCGACCTCGAGCAGGGCCGCCTGATTCCCGACGACGAGATCAAGGCCGACCTCGCCAAGAGCCATCCCTACAGCGACTGGCTGCATCGCACCCAGATCCAGCTCGAGGAACTGCCGGATGCGCCGGCCAAGGGCGTGCGCTCCAACCTGCCGCTGCTCGATCGGCAGCAGGCGTTCGGCTACAGCCAGGAAGACATCGCGATCCTGATGACGCCGATGGCCGCCACCGGCGAGGAAGCCGCCGGCTCGATGGGCAACGACACGCCGATCTCGGCGCTGTCGGACAGGCCGAAGCAGCTGTTCACCTACTTCAAGCAGAACTTCGCGCAGGTGACGAACCCGCCGATCGATCCGATCCGCGAGGAAATCGTCATGAGCCTCGTCTCGATCATCGGGCCGCGGCCGAACCTGTTCGACCTGCAGGGCGTCGCCTCGACCAAGCGCCTCGAGGTGCGGCAGCCGATCCTGACCGACGCGGATCTCGAAAAGATCCGCTCGATCTCCGACGTCGCCGAGACCCACTTCAAGTCGCGCACGCTCGACACCACCTTCCACGCCGGGTTCGGCGCTGCGGGCATGGAGCAGGTGCTCGACGAGCTCTGCGCGCGCGCCGAGGGCGCAGTGCGCGAGGGCATCAACATCATCATCCTGTCGGACCGCATGACCGGCACCGACCGGATTCCGATCCCGTCGCTGCTGGCCTGCGCCGCCGTGCATCATCACCTGATCCGCACCGGCCTGCGCACCTCGGTCGGCCTCGTCGTGGAATCCGGTGAGCCGCGCGAGGTGCATCACTTCGCCTGCCTCGCCGGCTACGGCGCCGAAGCGATCAACCCCTATCTCGCGTTCGAAACCATCCTCGCGATGAAGGACCGGCTGCCCGGCGCGCTCGACGACTACGAGATCGTCAAGCGCTACATCAAGTCGATCGGCAAGGGCCTGCTCAAGGTGATGTCCAAGATGGGCATCTCGACCTACCAGTCCTATTGCGGCGCGCAGATCTTCGACGCGGTCGGCCTGAAGGCCGACTTCGTCGCCAAGTATTTCGCCGGCACCCACACCCGAATCGAGGGCGTCGGCCTCGGCGAAATCGCCGAGGAGACCGTGCGGCGTCATACCGACGCGTTCGGCGACGGCCAGATCTACAAAAGCGCGCTCGATGTCGGCGGCGAATATGCCTACCGCACCCGTGGCGAGGACCACGCCTGGACCGCGGAATCGGTCTCGACGCTGCAGCATGCCGTGCGTGGCAATTCGCAGGAGCGCTACCGGGCGTTCGCCAAGATCCTCAACGAGCAGTCCGAGCGTCTCTTGACGCTGCGCGGCCTGTTCCGGATCAAGAGCGCCGAGGACGACAAGCGCAAGCCGGTCAAGCTCGAGGACGTCGAGCCGGCCAAGGACATCGTCAAGCGGTTCTCGACCGGCGCGATGTCGTTCGGCTCGATCTCGCGCGAGGCGCACACCACGCTCGCGATCGCGATGAACCGGATCGGCGGCAAGTCGAACACCGGCGAAGGCGGCGAGGAGTCCGACCGCTTCAAGCCGATGCCCAACGGCGACTCGATGCGCTCGGCGATCAAGCAGGTCGCCTCGGGCCGGTTCGGCGTGACGACGGAATACCTCGTCAACTCTGACATGATGCAGATCAAGATGGCGCAGGGCGCCAAGCCCGGCGAAGGCGGCCAGTTGCCCGGCCACAAGGTCGACGCGACGATTGCCCGCGTCCGGCATTCGACGCCGGGCGTCGGCTTGATCTCGCCGCCGCCGCATCACGACATCTACTCGATCGAAGACCTCGCCCAGCTGATCTACGACCTCAAGAACGTCAATCCGGACGGCCAGGTCTCGGTGAAGCTGGTGTCCGAGGTCGGCGTCGGCACGGTTGCCGCCGGCGTCGCCAAGGCGCGCGCCGACCATGTCACCATCGCGGGCTTCGAGGGCGGCACCGGTGCCTCGCCGCTGACCTCGATCAAGCATGCCGGCTCGCCGTGGGAGATCGGTCTTGCCGAGACCCATCAGACGCTGGTGCGCCAGCAGCTGCGCAGCCGCATCGCGGTTCAGGTCGACGGCGGCTTCCGCACCGGCCGTGACGTCGTGATCGGCGCGCTGCTCGGGGCCGACGAGTTCGGCTTCGCCACCGCCCCCCTGATCGCGGCGGGCTGCATCATGATGCGCAAGTGCCACCTCAACACCTGCCCGGTCGGCGTCGCGACCCAGGATCCGGTGCTGCGCAAGCGCTTCACCGGCCAGCCCGAGCACGTCATCAACTACTTCTTCTTCGTCGCCGAGGAAGTCCGCGAGATCATGGCGCAGCTCGGCTACAAGACGTTCGACGAGATGGTCGGCCAGGTCCAGATGCTGGACCAGACCGCGCTGGTCTCGCACTGGAAGGCCAAGGGCCTCGATTTCTCCAAGCTGTTCGTGCGGCAGAAGGAGGAGAAGGGCCAGACGATCTATCACTCGGAGAGCCAGAACCACCATCTGGAAGCCGTGCTCGACCGCCGGCTGATCGAGAGGGCGCAGGCCGCGCTCGATCGCGGCGCCCCGGTCAAGATCGAGGAAGAGATCAACAACACCGACCGTTCCGCCGGCGCGATGCTGTCGGGCGCGGTGGCCAAGATCTACGGCCATGCCGGCCTGCCGCTCGACACCATCCATGTCGGCCTGAAGGGCACGGCGGGACAGGCGTTCGGCGCCTGGCTCGCCAAGGGCGTCACCTTCGAGCTCGAGGGTGAAGGCAACGACTATGTCGGCAAGGGCCTCTCGGGCGGCTGCATCATCGTCAAGCCGCCGAAGATCTCCGGCATTGTGCCGGAAGAGTCGATCATCGTCGGCAACACCGTGATGTACGGCGCGATCGCGGGCGAGTGCTACTTCCGCGGCATCGCCGGCGAGCGCTTCGCGGTGCGCAACTCCGGCGCGGTCGCGGTCGTCGAGGGCGCCGGCGATCATTGCTGCGAATACATGACCGGCGGCATCGTCGTGGTGCTCGGCAAGACCGGACGCAACTTCGCGGCCGGCATGTCCGGCGGCATCGCCTATGTGCTGGACGAGGCCGGCGACTTCGACAAGCTGTGCAATCTTTCGATGGTCGAACTCGAGCCGGTGCTGTCGGAGGAGATGATCAACGCCGACACCTACCACCACTCCGGCGATCTCGAGGCGCATGGCCGGGTCGACGTGTTCCAGAACCTGCTCGACTCCGACGTGGAGCGGCTGCACGTCCTGATCACGCGTCACGCCAAGCTGACGGGTTCGAAGAAGGCGGCGGAGATCCTCGCCGACTGGAAGAGCTGGCTGCCGAAATTCCGCAAGGTGATGCCGGTCGAGTACCGCCGCGCGCTGAAGGAAATGAAGGCGAACGCCGACGCCGAGCCGAAGATCGCGATCGGCGCGTAGGGTTCATCACGCGTCATTCCGGGGCGCGCAAGGCGCGAACCCGGAATCTCGCAAGGCAACTTCAAGATTCCGGGGCGCGCAAGGCGCGAACCCGGAATGACGGAACAACTGAGATGCAGGGGCATCGGGTTTCAATGGGTAAGATCACAGGTTTTCTCGAGATCGAGCGGCATGACCGCAAGTACGAGCCGGTCGCCGATCGACTCAAGAACTTCAGGGAATTCGTCATTCCGCTGAGCGAGAAGGACACGCGCGACCAGGCTGCGCGCTGCATGAATTGCGGCATCCCCTATTGCCACGGCACCGGCTCGACCGCGCCGGGCACGCCGGGCTGCCCGGTCAACAACCAGATCCCCGATTTCAACGATCTCGTCTATCAGGGCAACTGGGAAGAAGCCTCGCGCAACCTGCACTCGACCAACAATTTCCCCGAATTCACCGGCCGCATCTGCCCGGCGCCGTGCGAGGCGTCCTGCACGCTCAACATCGACGACAACCCGGTCACCATCAAGACCATCGAATGCGCGATCGTCGACCGCGCCTGGGACAATGGCTGGCTGAAGCCGGAGATCGCTGCCGTTAAGACTGGCAAGAAGGTCGCCGTGATCGGCTCGGGTCCCGCCGGCATGGCCGCCGCGCAGCAGCTCGCGCGCGCCGGCCACGAGGTGCACGTCTACGAGAAGTTCGCCAAGGCCGGCGGCCTGCTGCGCTACGGCATTCCCGACTTCAAGATGGAGAAGGGCATCATCGATCGCCGCGTGGCGCAGATGGAAGCCGAGGGCGTCACCTTCCATTACGGCAAGGCCGTGGGCGGCTCGACGCCCGGCGCGATCGATCCGCAGGAGCTCGCCAAGCAGTATGACGCCGTGGCGCTGACCGGCGGCGCGGAAGCCCCGCGCGACCTGCCGATTCCCGGCCGCGAGCTTTCCGGCATCCACTTCGCGATGGACTTCCTGCCGCAGCAGAACCGCCGCGTCTCCGGCGAGCCGCTGAACGGTGCCGCCGACATCCTCGCCGGCGGCAAGCATGTCGTCGTGATCGGCGGCGGCGATACCGGCTCGGACTGCATCGGCACCTCCTTCCGGCAAGGCGCAAAGTCGGTGACCCAGCTCGAGATCATGCCGGCGCCGCCCGAGCACGAGAACAAGGGCGTGACCTGGCCGAACTGGCCGCTGAAGATGCGCACGTCGTCGAGCCAGGCCGAAGGCGCGGTGCGCGAATTCGCCGTGCTGACGACCAAGTTCGAAGGCGTCGACGGCAAGGTGACGAAGCTGCATTGCGTCAAGGTCGACGATAAGTTCAAGCCGCTGCCCGGCACCGAGTTCACGCTCGACGCCGAGCTCGTGCTGCTGGCGATGGGCTTCGTCCATCCGGTGCACGAGGGCCTGCTCAAGACGCTGGGCGTCGAGCTCGATCAGCGCGGCAACGTCCGCGCCTCTCTGCACGACTACCAGACCTCGCGCGCGAAGATCTTCTCCGCCGGCGACATGCGCCGCGGCCAGTCGCTGGTGGTCTGGGCGATCCGAGAAGGCCGCCTGTGCGCGCGCTCGATCGACACCTTCCTGATGGGGAAGACCGATCTGCCGGGGTGAGCCCTCGGCGGTTTCGGCAAGCTATCTCCACACACTGAACTGTCATCGCCTGCGAAAGCGGGCGATCCAGTATTCCAGAGACGTCAGAGAACAACGGAGAAGCCGCGGCATACTGCGTGCCCCGCGTTCGCGAGGCACGACACCTCATTTGAGATGCGACTTGCGCACCCTCGCCGCTAGTTCTGCACCCGCACGCCGAGCATCACCACCGTCGACGCCGAGCTCTGTCCCGGCTGGTTGGAATCCAGCCAGTCGCGGCGCAGCGTGCCCTTGATCCAGAGGCTGCGGGTCATCTTGTAGATCAGGTCGCCTGACACCGAGTAGATCGTGTCGTTGCGGTTGTCGCCCTGGTAGTCGAGCGTGCCGTAGGTGAACTTGCCGATGCCGGTCAGCCAGCGGCGGAAGTCGTGGTCGACCTCGACGGTGTAGGTGCGCGACAGCACGCCCGAGGTGCCGGGCAGCGTGGTCTCGCCGATCTGGGTGTCGGAATAGAATTTGGCCGTGGTCAGCGGCGTCGCGGTCCAGGTCAGCGAGGCCGTTGTGAGCAGGCCTTCGAGTCGGCTAAGCCGCGGGTCGACATAGTCGCGCATCGCATAGCCGATCGAGATCTCACCGAACAACAGCCGGGTGAACTCGAACGACGTACCGACCTTGGCATAACCGCCCGATGAATTGCGCGCGTAACCGTTGCGGTCGAGATAGAGATCGTGGAAGCGGCTGTCGCCCTCGACTTCGACAAAGGGCTTCACGGCTGGATTGAGCTCATAGCTGACGCGGCCGACGCCGCCGTATTGGGTGAAGTTGCGGTCGTCGTTCGACGAAGAGGTGCCGTCGGTGAGCTTCGACCATTGGTAGTCGGTGCGGTCGACGGTGCCGCCGAGCGAAACCTGCATGCGGTTGAAATGCTGGTCGATGCCGAAGGTGCCGCCGACCGTGGTGTAGATCGGATATCTGGCGAGGCCGGCCTGCACGTTCGGGCTGCCGGGATTGTCGGTCGAGACCAGCAGGCGGGCCTGCCCCAGCAGATGCGTGTCCTTGGTGACGTCGAGACGGCCGTCGATATGGCCGGTGAAGTTCGGACGGTCGATGTCGAGCGGCGCCGACAGCGGCGTGCCGTCGGCGTTCGGCGTCAGCCCGGAGCCATAGCCGTTGAAGGAGCCGCGCAAATCGGCGACGACGGCGTGACGCTCCCAGTCGGAGACCGCGAGGAATTCCGGCGCGACCATGTAGAACGCCCTGCCCTGCGGCGAGTAGAGCCGACCGGGGTTGGTGTCGTAGCCGGCCATCACCTCGACCGCGGTCTTGACCATGAACGAGCCGGCATAATCGCCGACCGCGCCGAACGGATCGTCGTCGATCCTGAGCCGCTTGCGCGGCGGCTGGCCGACGATGGTACCGGCCATCGCCGGCGGCAGCGGCGTCTTGTTGGCGGTCTCCGAGGGAGGGATCGACAGCCGCAGTTGTCCCGTGGCGTTCAATGGCGGCGACGTCGGCTGCGGCGAGCCCGGTCCGGCCGGCGGCTTCGGTTTGGCCTGGCCCGGGTAGTATTTCGGCTTCTGGCGTTTGCGGTTGAGCGAGTCATAGCCCGACGTCGAGGCGCCGTTCGCCGCGGGGAGCCCGTAGGTCGGGACCTGCCCGATCCGCGTCGTCGATGTTGATGTCGATGAAGACGAGGAGGAACGGCGTTCGCGATCGGCGTCGGGCAGCCTCAGGCCGTTGAGCGCATCCATGGCGTCGGCCGTGGTCCGGCGCAGCGGCGAATCCTGCGTGATCACCTGGCTCTGGCGATTGGGGCTGAACAGATCGGGCGTCACGGTCTGGGCCGCGGCGAACCCGGTGGTCACGGTCAGCGCCAGGACGGTCACGGCAGGGCATGGCAAAACCGCGCGGACGAGGCGTCCACGCCGGTCTTGGCCGCTTGCTGGCCGCCGCAACACGATGGAAAAACTCCAACGAATTCACATACTTGTCGGACGAACTCCACCGGGCGGCGGAAAACGTCGTTAATGGAGTTAAAACAATTATGGTTAATGAGCCGTTGAGGATCGGCCGCCGCGCGTCGCATCGCGGAATCGAACGTGCTAAGGGAGACGCCCGGGTGCAAAACCCTCCCTTGGAATCCTAAATGGCCAAACCGAAACCGCTGATGACCAAATCATCCGGCCCCGATGACGGCGCCGTTCAATCGGCGCTCCGCACCCTCGATGCCGAAGCAAGCGGCGTCGCAGCCCTCTCCGCGGCACTGAAGTCCGACCTCGGCGCGCCGTTCGCGGCCGCGTCCGAGTTGATCGGCAATGCCAAGGGACGGCTGATCGTCACCGGGCTCGGCAAGTCCGGCCATATCGGGCGCAAGATCGCCGCGACCTTTGCCTCGACCGGCACGCCGGCGTTCTTCGTGCACGCCGCGGAAGCGAGCCATGGCGATCTCGGCATGATCACGATCGATGACGTGATCCTGGCGCTGTCATGGTCCGGCGAGCAGCCGGAGATGCGCAACCTGATCGCCTATGCCGCCCGCTTCGGCATTCCGCTGATCGCGATGACGGCCGACAAGGACTCGACGCTGAGCAAGGCCGCCGACTTGCAGCTGACGCTGCCGAAGGCCCGCGAGGCCTGCCCGCACAATCTGGCGCCCACCACGTCCTCGCTGATGATGCTGGCGCTCGGCGATGCGCTGGCGATCGCGCTGCTCGAGGGCCGCGGCTTCACCTCGACCGATTTCAGCGTGCTGCATCCGGGCGGCAAGCTCGGCGCGCTCCTGAAATATGCCCGCGACCTGATGCATGGCGGCGACGCGCTGCCGCTGAAGCCGCTCGGCACCAAGATGTCGGATGCGCTGGTCGAGATGACCTCCAAGGGTTTTGGCTGCGTCGGCATCGTCGACCGCCACGGCCATCTCGTCGGCATCGTCACCGACGGCGATCTGCGCCGGCAGATGCGCCCCGACCTTTTGACGCTGTCGGTCGACGAGGTCATGACGAGGACGCCGAAGACGATCAGCCGCGACACGCTGGCCGGCGAAGTGCTGGAACTGCTCAACGCCTCGAAGATCACGACGCTGATCGTGACCGACGCCAAGAAGCCGGTCGGCATCATCCATCTGCACGATCTGCTGCGCGCGGGCGTGGCGTAGAGCCGCGCTTTCTTCCGTCATTGCGAGCGAAGCGAAGCAATCCATCTCTCCTCGCGCGGAGACATGGATTGCTTCGTCGCTTTGCTCCTCGCAATGACAACTATGCTGGAAATCTTGCCGCGGTTTCCTCCAGCGGCAGGGCCAGCGCGTTGGCGAGGTAGGAGACCGTGCGGTAGAAGCCGCACAACAGGATGATCTCCAGGATCTGGTCCTCATCGTAATGCGCCGACAGCGCCGCGAATTCCTCCTCACTCAATGTCGCGCGGGCATGCAGCGCGTCGACTGCCGTGATCATTGCCTGTTCGGCCTGCGACCAGCAGCCGGCATCGGCCGCACCGCGCACGGTGGCGTGGACCTGCTGCTCCGTCAGTTCGGCGGCCGCGCCGAACGCCGTGACGTGGACGCCCCATTCATATTCGCAGGCATTGAGTGCGCAGGTGCGGTCGATCACGATCTCCCGCGCCCGCAAGGGAAGCGGCCCGCGGTCCAACAGGCTGCCACCGCGAAACTTCTCCCAGGCACGCGGATGGCCGGCCAACATGCGGAACAGCACCAGCGGCGGCTTGCCGCGCATGATGCGATCGAAATGCTGTTGAACGTCCGCCGGATAAGGCGGATCGAGCGGCGCGAGGCGTGACATGGCCGGATCCAGTTGCTACATTTAATGTAGCAACACGCTACAATATCTGTAGCGGATCGCAAGAGGGATTCGAAAGGAATTCGCGACATGCCGAAGCAGGGCCCAGTCACAAGACCCGGCGTCCGCGGCTCGCGGTCCGGCCGCCCGATCATGGCGCTGCTCGATCTCTTGGGACGGCGCTGGACCTTGCGCATCATCTGGGAGCTGCGCGAGGGCGCGCTGACCTCGCGCGCGCTGCGCACCGCCTGCGACGAGGCCTCGCCGACGATCCTGCAGACGCGATTGACCGAGCTCCGCGAGGCCGGGTTCGTTGAACTATCGGAGGATGGTTACGGCCTCACCACGCTCGGCCGCGAGTTATTTGCGACATTCACGCCGCTCAACCGCTTCGCCGAGCGCTGGAGCAAGCAGGGCGGCAGCTAGACCTCGGCGGCCGTCAGTGTGTAGCCCGCATGAGCGGAGCGACATGCGGGCCCGGTTTCCCCGGGTATCACGGAGCCTGTCATCGGGCGCGCATGCGCGCGACCCGTTGGCTCACCCGGGCTACGGATTACTCGCCCGAAGCAGCATCGGACGCTCGGGGCCGAGTCGTCGTCGATGGCTCAGGCCAGACTAAGCGATCGCCACCGTCAGGCTGGCGCCGTCGGCGCGGACGACCTTCACCCGGCTGCCGGCCGGCGCATCGGGGCCGGCGACGCGCCACACCGTATCGTCGATCCGCACCGTGCCTGATCCGTCAACGATCGGCTTCTCCAGCGTGAATTCGCGGCCGACCAGGGCTTCGTTGCGGCGGTTGAGGAAGGGATTGGTCTTGCTTGCCGCCGTCGCGCCCTTCGCGAAATGCCGCCATGCCGGCACCGCCAGGGCGGCGAACACTGCGAACATCAAGAGCTGTATCTGCCAGGACGGCGTGAAGGCGAACGACAGCAGGCCGACCAGCAGTGCCGCGAGCCCGAGCCAGAACAGGAACACCCCGGGCGCCACAAGCTCCAGCGCCATCAGGATGAAGCCGAAGATCAGCCAGTTCCAGGTACCCAATGTCGAAAACATCTCGGCCATGACGTGACCTCTACCATTGCGGGCGCGACGCCGTCACGCCCTTACCGCTGCGGCGGCACCGGAGGCGGCGCCGTCGGGCCGGCCGGCGGCACCGAGCCGCCGCGCCGTGCTGCGGCCGTAGCGGACGCCGCACTCTCGCCGAAGGTAGCGCGGGCGATCTCGCCGATGCCGGCCAGCGAGCCCAGCACACTCGAGGTTTCGATCGGCAGCATCAAGACCTTCTGGTTCGGCGATTCCGCGAGTTGGCCGAACGCCTTGATGTACTTGTCGGCGATGAAATAGTTCAGCGCGGCGACGTCGCCCTTGGCGATCGATTCCGACACCATCTGGGTCGCCTTGGCCTCGGCCTCGGCAAGCCGTTCGCGCGCCTCGGCGTCGCGGAAGGCGGCCTCGCGGCGGCCCTCGGCCTGCAGGATCTGACCCTGCTTGGCGCCCTCGGCGCGCAGGATTTCGGATTGCCGCTGGCCCTCGGCCTGCAAAATGTCGGCGCGCTTGACGCGCTCGGCCTTCATCTGCCGGCCCATCGCCTCGACGAGGTCGGCCGGCGGCACGATGTCCTTGATCTCGATGCGGTTGACCTTGACGCCCCAGGGCGACACCGCGGCGTCGACCACGCGCAGCAGCCGCTCGTTGATCTCGTCGCGATGCGACAGCACCTGATCGAGATCCATCGAGCCCATCACCGAGCGGATATTGGTCATGGTCAGGACGGTGATCGCCTGGTTGAGATTGGCGACCTCGTAGCTCGCCTTGGCGGCATCGAACACCTGGTAGAACGCGACACCGTCCACCGTCACGGTGGCGTTGTCCTTGGTGATCACCTCCTGCTCGGGGATGTCGATCACCTGCTCCATCATGTTGATCTTGCGCCCGATGCGATCGAAATAGGGCACGATCAAATTGAGGCCGGGCGACAGCGTGCGGGTGTATTTGCCGAACCGCTCGATGGTCCAGTCAAAACCCTGCGGAACGGTCTTGATCCCGGCGAACAGCGTAACGATGACGAGAAGAACAAACGCGATCGCGAAAACGTCGAAGCCAGTCATAAAGTCCTCCAGGGCCGGCGAGACCGTCGCCAGTCACGGCGTGCATTGGTCGGCAGGACCGCTCCGCCGGTTCAGCCGGCTGTTGTTCTCCCTAGCACATAGGAAGCTGCTGTCGGATGACCAGATGCCAACGAATGCCCGTGCCCGGTGTCACGGATCGTTAACAATCAGATCCAGCCTTGTTAAATCCAGCCTTGTTAGATCCAACCTTGCAGCTCGCGCAGCACGAGCTGGCGGATCACGTCCATGCCGCCGTCGCTGTCGTTGAGGCAGGGGATTGCCGCAAACTGCTCGCCGCCATTGTGCCGGAAGATCTCGGCATTCTCCTGCGCGATCTCCTCTAGGGTCTCCAGGCAATCGGCGGAGAAGCCGGGCGTGACCACGGCAATGCGCCGCACGCCGTCCCTGGCCAGCTTCTCGACCGTCTTGTCGGTATAGGGCTGCAGCCACTCGGCCTTGCCGAAGCGTGACTGGAAGGTGAGGATCAGCTTGTCGGCATCGAGCCCGAGCCGCTTGCGCAGCGCATTGGTCGTGGCGATGCATTGCGCCTGATACGGATCGCCCTTGTCGACATACTCCTTCGGCATGCCGTGGAACGAGGCGACGATGATCTCGGGCTGGAACGGCAATGTCGCGAGGTGCGCATTGATCGAGACCGCAAGCGCCTCGACGTAGTCGGGATCGTCGTAGTAAGGCGGCGTCACCCGCAGGATCGGCTGCGCGCGCATGCCGGCCAGCACGCGAAACGCCTCGTCGCAGACGGTCGCCGACGTCGCGGCGGAATATTGCGGATAGAGCGGCACCACCAGCAGCCGGCCGCAGCCCTGCGCCGCGAGCGCCTCGATGCGCTCCTTGATCGAGGGGTTGCCGTAGCGCATCGCCCAGTCGACCACGACGTGATCGTGATCGGCGATCGCCTCCGCCAGCTTGTCGGCCTGCGAGCGCGTGATGGTCTTCAGCGGCGACTCGTTCTTCTCGGTGTTCCAGATCTTCAGATAGTCGCGCGCCTTGCGGGCCGGACGGACCCGCAGGATGATGCCGTTGAGGATCAGCTTCCAGAGCAGGCCCTGATCCTCGATCACCCGCGGATCGGACAGGAATTCCTTGAGATAGACCCGCACGCCGGCGGCATCCGCCGTATCGGGCGTGCCGAGATTGACCAGCAGCACGCCGACGCGTTCCGGCTTCGGCGCCGCGGCAGACTTCGCGCTCTCGAAGGGGATCACCGTGCTCATGATGGCCTTGCGCTTGATATCCTTCGCCTGGGAGCTTTGGGCTTCGCGCGTTGCTCCAACCTTGTCAAGCCGAGTGCGGGTTGGCTACGTTCCCTGCGGAATAAGGGGGAACCATGACGATCGCCGAATGGTGCGTCTTCGGGACGCTGATGCTCTCGTTGCTGACGATCGTGTCGGTGAAGTGGACCGGCTTCCGCAGCTTCGACAATGCCAGGCCGCGCGATCCCGACTTCTACGACGACCCGATCCGCTCGCGGGCGCTCGGCGCGCACCAGAACGGCATCGAGGCCTTCCCGTTCTTCGCCTTCGCCGTGCTGCTCGCCGAATTCCGCGTCGGCCCGCTGCGACTGATCGACGAGCTCGCCGTGCTGTTCCTGATCGTGCGGATCGCCTACGTCTTCACCTATATCGGCAATCGCCCGACGCTGCGCTCGATCCTCTGGAGCATCGGTTTCGCGATCAACATCGCGATCTTCCTGCTGCCGGCGATCAGGGGCTATCTGACGAGTTGAGCCTGTTTCTTCTCCCTCTCCCCGTTCTTACGGGGAGAGGGCTGGGGTGAGGGGCCGTCTCCGCAAATTCGATGGAAGCGAGCGTGCGGAGACTCCCCCTCACCCGAAATTCGCGCACGCGAATTTCGACCTCTCCCCGCAAGCGGGGCGAGGTGACTTCAAAGGCACGTCGCCCGTTCGGCCGCGACATAGCCGAACAGCAGCCCGAGCCCGAACAGCAGCACAAGGCCCGCGGCGGCGAACTCCAGGCCGCGCATGATGACCATGCCGCCGCCATCGCGCGCCGCGCTCAGCCGCTCCGCCACGCCGCGCGCCGACACCGCGACCAGCGCGATCGCGGCCACCGTGATGGCGGTGCCGAGCCCCATCACGAAGGTCGCGGCGATGCCGGCCCAGAACAGGCCCTGCGCCAGCGCGAACACCAGCACCAGGATCGCGCCCGAGCAGGGCCGGATCCCGACCGTGAGGATCGCGCCGAGCCCCCGCCGCCAGCCGCCAGGACCGGCGAGCTCGGCCGGCGTCGGCCCGTGCGAATGGCCGCAATGCTCGTCATGGACGTGCTGCGCGTCATGCCCGTGATCGTGATCATGATGATGCCCGTGATCGTCATGCGCGTGACGGTGATGGTGATCATGGCGGTGGTCGTGGTGATCGTGATCATGGTGGTCGTGATGATGCGCGCCGGCCATCGCCAGCGCCGGCCGCGGCGCCTGCAGGGCGCGGAAGAAGCTGCCGCCCTTGACCCAGACCAGCCGGGCGCCAAACGCCGCGATCAGCGCGTAGCTTGCGATCTCGATCGCCTTCTCCGCCCCGCACATCGTCTTCGCGGTCGCGTTGAGCAGCCAGGCACAGATGCCCACGATGAGAACGGCGACCACCGACTGCATGAGCGCCGAGGCGAACGACAGCGCGATGCCGCGCCGCGCGGTCTCGCGATTGGCGACCATGTAGGACGAGATCACCGCCTTGCCGTGGCCGGGGCCGGCGGCATGGAAAATCCCGTAGGCAAAGGAGATCGCAAGCAGGGTCCAGACCGCCGAACCGTCGGATTTCGCGGCGCGGATGGTCTGGGAGATCTCGCGGTAAAACTCCGACTGTTTCGCCAATAGCCAACCGACCAACCCGCCCTGCGGCTCCGCCGCGCGCGGCGCGCCGAACGGATTCTGTGCCAGCAGCGCATGAACGGCGCCATCGAGCAGCGCAAACGCCGTCAGTACGGCCGCGGACACGGCGAGGCCGCGCGTCATGCGCGAGACGATCGGCGTCATGGGCACTCCACCGAGACCTTGTTGGCGAACATCATGCCGAAATTGCCGTTGCCGCCGTCGAGAAAGGTCTGCTCGCCGAGCTTCTGCGCGGCGGCGGTGCCGTCGCTATTCGGCCGCTCGAACTGCATCTTGCAGTTCGCCGCGGCGCCGACCAGCTTGACCGGCTCCTTCTCGGCATACTGGAAGTCGATGAAATAGGTCGGGTCGAACACTTCGAGCGAGAGCTGCCTGGCCTTGAACGGCGTCTTCACCGGCAAGGTGAAGTGCAGCGTCAGCGCCGAATCCTTGTATTCGAGGAAATAGTCGATCGGCTCAGTGAATTTCTGCTTCTTGCCGTCGCCCTTGGCGAAGGTGAAGTAGGCGTATTCCTTCAGCGATTCGACATTGGTCTGCGCCAGCGGCGCCAGCTCCTCGCGGCTGTAGGCGCCCTTCACCTTGGTCTCGATGCCCTGCAGCGCGTAGGTCGAGAACATGTCGTCAAACGTCCAGGCGTGCCGGACCCCCGTGATGGTGCCGTCGGGCGCGTAGATCAGCTCGCTCCTGGCGACGATCCAGACATGCGGATGGGCCTCGGCGGCCGCCGTGCCGAGCACGACGGACACCGCAAGCACGAGCCAGCCGATCAGCCGGTTCAACGACGGCCGCACCTCAGGCCGCCTCAGGCGTTTCGAGCAGGCCGCGACGGCGCAGCAGCGCGTCCGGCTCGGGCTCGCGGCCGCGGAAGGCGACATAGGCCTCCTCCGGATCGCGCGAGCCGCCCGACGAATAGATGTCGTCATGCAGCCGCTTGGCGGTCGCGGGATCGAAGATGTCGCCGGCCTCCTCGAAGGCGCCGAAGGCGTCAGCATCCATCACCTCCGACCACATGTAGCTGTAGTAGCCGGAGGCATAGTGGTCGCCGGAGAAGATGTGGCCGAACTGCGTCGGCCGGTGCCGCAGCGAGATTTCGGCGGGCATGCCGATCTTCTCCAGCTCCTTCTGTTCGAAGGCGCGGACATCCCAGCTCGCCGCTGCCGGCTGGGTGTGGAATTCGAGGTCGATCAGCGCAGAGGAGACGAACTCCACGGTGGCAAAGCCCTGGTTGAACTTGCGCGCGGCAAGGAAGCGCTTGAGCAGGTCGTCCGGCAGTGCCTCCCCGGTCTCGTAGTGGCGGGCGAAGCGCTGCAGCACCTCGGGCCGCTCCTGCCAGTGCTCATAGAGCTGCGAGGGCAGCTCGACGAAGTCGGTGAACACGCTGGTTCCGGACAGTGACGGATAGGTCACGTTGGACAGCATGCCGTGCAGGCCATGGCCGAACTCGTGGAACAGGGTCCGCGCGTCGTCGGGCGACAGCAGCGACGGCGCGCCATCGGCGCCCTTGGCGAAGTTGCAGACATTGATGACCAGCGGCGCGACGGCGCCGTCGAGCTTCTGCTGGTCGCGCAGCGAGGTCATCCAGGCGCCGGAGCGCTTCGAGGGCCGCGCGAAGTAATCGCCGTAGAACAGCGCCTTGTGCTGGCCGTCGCGGCCCCTGACCTCCCAGACCCGGACATCCGGATGCCACACCGGGATATCCTTGCGCTCCTCGAAGGTGACGCCGAACAGGCGGGTAGCGCAGTCGAACGCGGCCTCGATCATGTGGTCGAGCACCAGATAGGGCTTGATCGCGGAATCGTCGAAATTGGCGCGGCGCTGGCGCAGCTTCTCAGCGTAATAGCGCCAGTCCCAGGACGCCAGGGTGAAATTGCCGCCCTCCTCCGCGATCAGCGCCTGCAGCGCGTCGCGGTCGGCGAGCGCCCGCGCTCGCGCCGGCTTCCAGACCCGCTCCAGGAGGCCGCGTACGGCCTCCGGCGTCTTGGCCATGGAATCCTCGAGGCGGTAGGCGGCGTAGGTCGGGAAGCCCAGGATCTTGGCGGTCTCCTCGCGCAGCCTGAGGATCTCCACGATGGTCGCGTTGTTGTCGTTGGCGTTGCCATTGTCGCCGCGCGCCGTGAAGGCCTTGTAGACCTTCTCGCGCAGGTCGCGCCGCGACGAGCTCTGCAGGAACGGCTCGACCGAGGAGCGCGACAGCGTCACGATCGCCTTGCCTTGCAAACCGCGCTCTTCCGCCGCAGCCTTGGCAGCCGCCACAAATGTGTCGGAGAGGCCGGCGCGGTCGGCCTCGCCGAGCTCCATGAACCACTCCTGTTCGTCGCCGAGCAGATGATGGCTGAACGAGGTGCCGAGATGGGCGAGGCGCTCGTTGATCTCGGCCATGCGGGCCTTTGCCGCATCGTCGAGGCCTGCGCCGGAGCGGCGGAAGCGGGTGTAGGTGCGTTCCAGCAGCCGCATCTGCTCGCCGGTCAGGCCGAGGGAGGCGCGCTTCTCGTGCAGCATGGCGATGCGGCCAAACAGCACAGCGTTCATCATGATCGGATTCCAGTGCCGCGCCATCCGGGGCGACACCTCCTTGTCGATCTCCAGGATCGCCGGGCTCGAATGCGCCGAGACCAGGTCGTAGAACACCGCCGAGACCTTCGACAGCAGCTTGCCGGAGCGCTCCAGCGCGGTGATGGTGTTGTCGAAGTCGGGCAGCGCCGGATCATGGGTGATCGCAGTCACTTCCGCGGAATGATCGGCGAAAGCCTGCTCGAAAGCGGGGAGGAAATGCTCCGGCTTGATCTCGGCGAACGGCGGCGTCTCGAGCGGCGTCCGCCATGCCTTCAGGAGGGGGTTGGCAAGAGCCTGAGCCTTGGCGTCTGCGCTGGTTTCTGACATCGAATGTCCCGTTTTTCGCCTTGAAAATGCTGCCCAATCTATATCACGCGATACGGCATTTTTGGGCCTTTTGCGCTTGATAGATGGGCACTTTTCGGAGAGATTGCGCCCCCTGAACAGGACCTATTTCATGACCATGCAGCCCTCCAACTCAGGCAACCGCACCATCGCCTGGCCAAGCGTCATCACCGTGATCTCGGCGGCGATCCTGATCGGCGCGGAAGTGTTCGGCGCGGCGTTCGCCGGCGGCTGGGCGCTCGCGATTCTGCTCGGGCTCGACGACGTCGCCGCGCACATCCTGCAGGCGGTGCTGTTCGGCATCGGCGTGCTGATCATGATCGCCTTCATCCGCGCAGCGCAGCGCGTCGAGCCGTTCACGCGTCGCGCGTGAGCTTGAGCGATTCAAGAAAGCGCTGCGGCACAGGGCTAAAACGCACACACGCTTCGTTAGTGATTCTTAACAGCCGTTCATCTTCAGCGCATCCGACGCGTGCTGCGCGCGACATCGCAAGCACGCGTTAGGGAAATTTGCCGCTATCGCAAAAAAATTCTTGCGCCACGAAGTCAAAAGACTTATTTCCTGCCTTGCCCAATTTCGCACGTGCCTGTGGTCGTGTGTCAGTCGGTAGGTATCCGGACAAGAGGCCGGACAGCCGCCAAGGGGTGGAAGAACCGAGGGTCGCTTACGTCCATCAGGACACGAGGCGGCCAGCATCTCTCTCCAGGGATGCCGTTGAAGGTCTCACCATTCTTTGCAACCGTGACTGGCAGCCGGAGGCGAACCGGCGCACCCCGCTCTCAACGGGGGACGCGACTTAAAGCAACGACGGATCGGGCTTTTTTGGTCTCTACCGGCGGTCCAACGCCGGCCCGGGCTACTGAAAAGGCTTGTCCTTCATTGCCAGGTGATCGGGCGGGAAACTCTCCCAACCAATCCACGGCAGCACAGTCTGGTTTGAGTCTCTTGGCCTCAACGCGCCTCCATCGCGCGATGTGGCCGAAGCGCTCTTACCCGACGTCACGTTGATGCGGATCCCGTCGCTGGGGCCGTTGGAGAGTGCCATGACTGAACGTATCCAGGAATTCCTGCGCCACCGCCGCCAGGATGGTCTCGACACCGAGCCGTGCCTCGTCGTCGACCTCGAAGTCGTGCGCGACAACTACCAGACCTTCGCCAAGGCGCTGCCGGACAGCCGCGTGTTCTACGCGGTGAAAGCCAACCCGGCGCCCGAAGTGCTGTCGCTGCTGGCCTCGCTCGGCTCCTGCTTCGACACCGCGACGGTTGCGGAAATCGAGATGGCGCTGGCCGCCGGTGCGACGCCGGACCGCATCTCCTATGGCAACACGATCAAGAAGGAGCGCGACATCGCGCGTGCCTTCGCGCTCGGCATTCGCCTGTTCGCGGTCGATTGCGCCGCCGAGGTCGAGAAGATCGCCCGCGCCGCCCCCGGCGCCAAGGTGTTCTGCCGCATCCTCTATGACTGCGCCGGCGCCGAGTGGCCGCTGTCGCGCAAGTTCGGCTGCGACCCGGAGATGGCGGTCGACGTGCTCGACCTCGCCAAGCGCCTGGGCCTGGAGCCGTGCGGCATCTCGTTCCATGTCGGCTCGCAGCAGCGCAAGGTGAAGGCGTGGGACCGCGCGCTCGCGATGGCGTCGACCGTGTTCCGTGACTGCGCCGAGCGCGGGATCAACCTCACCATGGTCAACATGGGCGGCGGCTTTCCGACCAAGTACCTCAAGGACGTTCCTCCGGTCCTGCAATATGGCCGGTCGATCTTCCGCGCGCTGCGCAAGCATTTCGGCAACCAGATTCCGGAGACGATCATCGAGCCGGGCCGCGGCATGGTCGGCAATGCTGGAATCATCGAGACCGAAGTCGTTCTGATCTCGAAGAAGAGCGACGAGGACGAGGTGCGCTGGGTCTATCTCGACATCGGCAAGTTCGGCGGTCTCGCCGAGACGATGGACGAGTCGATCCGCTACGCCATCCGCACCCCGCATGACGGGGCGGACATGACGCCGTGCGTGCTCGCGGGCCCGACCTGCGACAGCGCCGACGTGCTGTACGAGAAGCTGCCGTATCCGCTCCCGGTGACGCTCGAGATCGGCGACAAGCTGCTGATCGAAGGCACCGGCGCCTATACGTCGACCTACTCGTCGGTGGCGTTCAACGGCATTCCGCCGCTGAAGACCTACCACATCTGACCCGCCTCCTTTTCGAGGCCCGATAAACCGGGAGCCGGCCCCGCCGGCTCCTCCCCGATCATTTTTGATTTTCCTGAACGACGCTTGCCGCGGCGTACGACATGCCGTTGCAAGCGGGGACTGACGTGCCATGACTGCAAAACGGAACACCCCCGTTGCCCTCATCCGAGATGCCGCCCCGTTCGCGATCCGTGCGGAGCGTGGCTCGGACGTCGTCGCACGCGAAGCGCTGCTGGATGCCTGCTTTGGCTGTAATCGCCATACGCGCACCTGCCAGCGCCTGCGCGACGGACGCGCGCCCGCCGAAGGCCTGAGCCTTGCGGCCGTGCGCCAGGACGGCCGGCTGGTTGGAACCGTGCGGTTGTGGCACGTCAGCGCGGGGGGCCGCAGCGCGCTGATGCTGGGGCCGCTGGCAGTCGATGACGACTGCCGCGGCCTCGGCGTCGGCGCCGCGCTGATGCGGCGTGCGCTGGCGGTGGCCAAGGCGCGCGGCCACGGCGCCGTGATCCTGCTTGGCGATGCGCCCTACTACGCCCGCTTCGGCTTCACGGCGGCCAAGACCGGCGAGCTGTCGCTGCCGGGCTCGTTCGAGCGCGAGCGGCTGCTCGGCGTCGAGCTTGTCGCAGGCGCGTTGGATGGCGCCTGGGGCATGATCACGCCGACCGGCGCGCCGCTGCCCGAGGCCAAGGCATCGCGGACGCGATCCCGGACCCGGAAGGCACCGCTCGCCGTGCCGCACGCGGCGTAAGGCGGGCCGCCATGTCGGAGCACCTTCCCATCACCGATGGCGCGCGCCCGCGTTGGCGCGGCCTCGTCACCACAGTCATGCTGATCCTGATCTCGGTGATGATCGTCAGGGATATCCTGGTCCGGCGCTGGACCGGCACGCCGCCATCGCCGCCGGACGCCACGCAGCAGTCCCGCTAACGCCGCCCGCGCCAGGCCTGAACCAAGGGGTTGCGCGGGCGCCAAAAATGCCCGTAAACCCCGCGCAAAGCCATTTTCAGTCGAGGTCCAATATGTCCCGCCGCCTGATTTCCACCGGCTCGCCCTTTGAGAAGACCGCCGGCTACAGCCGTGCCGTGATCGACGGCGACTTCGCCTTCGTCGCGGGAACCACCGGCTATGACTACGCCACGATGACCATGCCATCAGATGTCACGAGCCAGTCACGGAACTGCTTCAAGACCATCGAGGCCGCCCTCAAGGAGGGAGGCTTTGCGATGGCCGACATCGTCCGCGCGACCTACTACCTCACCGACGCCCGTGACGTGGATGCCCATTTCGCGGTCTGCGGCGAGGTCCTCGGCGACATCCGCCCGGCCGCAACGATGCTGATCGTCGCGGGGCTCTACAAGCCCGAGATGAAGGTCGAGATCGAAGTCACCGCGAAGCGTCGCAACCCCTGATCCACCCTATCCGCCGCTAGGCACTCTCCTGGAGAAAATGATGAGCCCCGCCTCGCAGATCTACGCGAAGATCACAGGTCCCATTGTTATGATCGGCTTCGGCTCGATCGGCAAAGGCACGCTGCCTTTGATCGAGCGGCATCTCGATTACGACAAGTCGCGCGTCACCGTGATCGACCCCAAGGACGAGGGCCGCAAGGCGCATTGCGAGAAGCACAACGTCAAATTCATCCAGAAGGCCGTGACCAAGGACAATTATCGCGACCTGCTGAGCCCGCTGCTCACTGAAGGCGGCGGCCAGGGCTTTTGCGTCAATCTGTCGGTCGATACCGGCTCGACCGACATCATGGAGCTGTGCAACGAACTCGGCGCTCTCTACATCGACACCGTCAACGAGCCCTGGCTCGGCTTCTATTTCGATTCCTCGAAGGGCCCGGAAGCGCGCTCCAACTACGCCCTTCGCGAAGTGACGCTGGCCGCCAAGAAGGCGCGCCCCGCGGGCTCGACGACGGCCGTCTCCTGCTGTGGCGCCAATCCCGGCATGGTCTCGTTCTTCGTCAAGCAGGCGCTGCTCAACGTCGCCGCCGATCTGAAGCTCAATGCCCCGAAGCCGAAGACCAAGGCCGAATGGGCGGACTTGATGCGGCAGGCCGGCGTGAAGGGCATCCACATCGCCGAACGCGACACCCAGCGCTCCAAGTCGCCGAAAGAGCCTGACGTCTTCGTCAACACCTGGTCGGTGGAAGGTTTCCTGTCGGAAGGCGTGCAGCCGTCCGAACTCGGCTGGGGCACCCATGAGAAATGGATGCCCGAGAATGCGCATACCCACGAAGCCGGCTGCGGCGCCGCCATCTATCTGATGCAGCCCGGCGCCAACACGCGCGTACGCACCTGGTGCCCGACCCGCGGCGCGCAGTATGGCTTCCTCGTCACCCACAACGAGTCGATCTCGATCGCCGATTACTTCACGGTGCGTGACGCATCGGGCACGGCGATCTATCGGCCGACCTGCCACTATGCCTATCACCCGGCCGACGACGCCGTGCTGTCGCTGCATGAAATGTTCGGCCGCGCAGCGAAGATGCAGGAAAAGCATCACATCCTCGACGAGAACGAGATCGTCGACGGCATCGACGAGCTCGGCGTGCTGCTGTTCGGCCATGACAACAATGCCTACTGGTACGGCTCGCAGCTCTCCATCGAGGAGACCCGCAAGCTCGCGCCCTATCAGAACGCCACCGGCCTGCAAGTGACCTCCGCCGTGCTCGGCGGCATGGTGTGGGCGCTGGAAAACCCGAACGAAGGCATCGTCGAGGCCGACGAGATGGACTTCGATCGTCTGCTGGAAATCCAGCTACCCTATCTCGGCCCCGTGAAGGGTTTCTACACCGACTGGACCCCGCTGACGGATCGTCCGGGACTGTTTCCGGAAGATATCGACACCAGCGATCCCTGGCAGTTCAAGAATATTCTGGTGCGCTGACAGGGTCATCCCGGGATGCGCGCTTAGGCGCGCAGACCCGGGATCTCGAAATCGTGGCGCGAGATTCGCAGGTGCGCGAGTGCGCACCATGGTCCATCGCCGACGCGATGCCCCGGAATGACTTCGTCATCTCGCCATGTAGTCGAACGCGACCGAGCCGAGGCCGAGGGTCAGGTCTGCCTTGAAATGCAGCGCCGAGACCACCTCGCGCACCGGCAGGCGGGCGACATCGCATAGCGCGTGCGGAAACAGGCCGAGCGCGGCGGGGCCGGTCCAGGCCTCCTTCAGCGTGATGTCTTCCAGATAAAACCGCACCAGCTCGCAGATCCGCGGGCTGCCGTCGACATGCGGGATGATCTTCAGAATGAAGTTCGGCGCCGTCATCGACTTCAAGACGGTGTCGTGGTCGACCTTGCGATGCTTGTAGCCCATGGTGGCGGAGGCGCAGAGCACCGAGCCGTAATGCAGCGAGCCGACCAGCACGTCGCTCTCGACCTCGATCCTGGGCTTTGCCAGCTTCTTCGGAAATCCCCACAACTCGCGGCCGCCGGCGATCGGGCCTTCATCGTCGAGATACATCGCGTGGGTGTAGGCGCCCTCCTCGCCCCTGAAGCGAACCGGGATCACCTGCCCGGTCTCGGTGTAGTCGCCGAAACCAGTCGAGTCCGGCATGCGGATGAACTCGTACTTCACTACCGGCTCGGCGACCTCGAGCGGCTCCGGCACCACGGCGGCGAGCGCTTCCGGGTCGGTCTTGTAGGTGATGATGAAATATTCGCGGTCGAAGAACCGGTAGGGCCCCGGCGGAAACGACGGGTTGGTAAGCGGCATCGAATAGGCGGTGCGCCGGACGTCCTCGATCTTCATGGCAGGCCCCATCTGTCGTTGGCGAGACGACAGATTATGGAGTGTGCCGGTGGCGGAGGCGAGACCGTATAATCGGCAGCGTCCGTCAAATCCGCGTCACAATGCGGGCCGCGGCGCGCTTACTTTTTCTCGATCGGCGGCGCGGTCTTCTCCGCGGGCGCGGGCGGCAGCACCGGCTTGGCGCCGGCCTTCCGTGCCTCATCGTCGGGACGCGCGGGCTGCGGCGCCGGCGTGGTCGGCCGCTCGCCGCCCGGCTTCGACTCGGCCGGCGGCGCCGTCTGCTGCGGCTCGGGCGTCGGCGTCGGTTGCAGCGGCTGGGTCGCCTGCGCGATCTCCTGCGGCGGAGCGGCATAGATCGCGTGCAGCGAAAGCACCGCGATCGCAACGCCCGCTGCCACCAGCGTCGAGGCGATCAGCATGTCGATTCGCAACCTGGTCCGATCCACAGCCATCTCGTTCACCTGCGCCTTGTCCACGGGGTCAACGATCCCGCCACGGCATGGTTCCGAAGCGGTGCCTGCGGGAACCTCGGCTCAATCCGTGGTGCTGACTTCCCAGGTCGCGTGCCGCACGCCGGGCTGATGCTGCAGGTCGACCACCACGGCATTCAGCTCGTTGGGCTCGACCGCGGTCGAGACCAGCGTCGCCACGATCTCGAGGAAGTCGTCGCCGGCCTCGACCACGTCGACATCGGCAACCGGGTAGTTCGCTGCCTCCAGCTTCTCGACCAGGCGATCGCGCATGTCTGGCAGCGCTTCCGGGGTAACCGCGAGCTTGAAGTAGTAGGTCGCCTCCGAGGCCTTCTCGTTCAGCGGGATGCGGTTGATGGCGTTGACCAGCGGACGCAGCAGAGTGTTGCCGGCGATCACGAACACGGTCAGCGCCGCCGCCTGCGCCACGAGGTCGGCACCGGCGCAGGAGCCGACCGCGGCCGAGGCCCACAGCGTGGCCGCGGTGTTGAGGCCGCGCACATCCATGCCCTGCTTCATGATGACGCCGGCGCCGAGGAAGCCGATTCCCGACACCACATAGGCGATCACCCGCACCGCGCCGTCGGCGCCGGCCAGATGCATCGCGAGGTCGACGAAGGCGGCAGCGCCGACCGCGACCAGCACATTGGTGCGCAGACCCGCGGTGCGCTGTCGGTACTGCCGCTCGGCGCCGATCAGGGTGCCGAATACAAAGGCCGTGGTCAGGCTGACCAGCGTGTCGATGAAGTCGGCGAGTTGGAACGTGGTGAGAAATCGCATGACGCTGCGGCCCCGGCGCGAGTTTCGTCTTTTGACGCGTTTTCTTCATGCGAACCGGTAGTCACTTCGCTCGAAAACGCTTCGTCTGCCGCGATCTCTTACATTTCCGCGATGCCCGCGTCACCATCTTCCGTGCCGAAGGCGAGCAGCGTGCCCTTGGCATTCCATCCGAGCGCCGACACCGCCGTGCCGGCGTTCCGGCGCACCAGGATCTCGGCGCCGTCCTCGAGGCGGACCATCAGCACGGTGCCGTCGGCATAGCCGACCGCCATGATGTCGTTCTTCGGATGGCAGGCGACCACGGCGACCCGCGCCGGCATCGGCGCCAGCATCGCCGGCTCCTTGCCCATCGGGCCGTCCTTGCTGGTGAACGGCCAGACGATCACGGTATCGGCGCCCGAGGTCGCGAGCCCCTTGCCGCCGACGCTCCATGACATCGAGCGCACCCGGCCGGGATAGCCGCTCATCCGCATATGCCGGTTGTCGGCGAGCCGCCAGCCATGCATCGCGGGCTCGTGCATCGCGGTGACGAGGAATTTGTTGTCCGGGCTGAACATGACGGCGAGATGCGAGCCGGCCCATTCCAGAAACTCCGGATTGGCCGCCATGTTGGGAAACCACAAGGTCACGCCGTTGTAATGCGCGATCGCAAGCCGCAGGCCCTTCGGCGCAAAAGCAAGCCCGCCGACGGTCGACGGCACCTCGAAGGTTTTCTCCTCGCCCTTGGGATTGCGCACGAAAGCGGTCTTGCCCGCCGACCATGCTAGCGTGCCGTCGCTGTGCAAGGCGACATTGTCGATCCAGCGCCGCTTGGCGTCGGTCGCAATGACAGCGGTCTCGCCCTTGGCGTCGATCGCGACCAGCTTGCCGTCGTCACCGCCGGTGACGAGCCGCTTGCCGTCGGAGGCGGCGCACAGGATGGCGCCGAAATGCGTCTGCGTCCGTGTGATCTCGCCTTCGGCGGTCGCGATCGCAACACCCTCCTCGGCGCCGACGAAGAACGCGCGGTCGCCGAGGAAATGTACCGAGCTCACCGCCGCGCCGAGCGGCAGCGGCTTGACGCGGTCGGTGATCGAAACGATGGAAGAAGGGGCCTCGCCCGGATCGAACTCTTTCATCACGTGGTGATGCACTGCTCGAAGCCGTCGCGGATCGCCTGCTCGGGCAGTTCGCGACCGATGAACACGACGCGGCTCTCGCGCTTCTCGCCGTCCTTCCATTTCCGCTGATGGTCGCCCTCCAGCATCATGTGGACGCCCTGGAACACGTAGCGGTCGTCATCGCCGGTGAAAGCGAGGATGCCCTTCGAGCGCAGGATCTTCTGGCCCTCGGTGGCGACGAGCTGCTGCAGCCAGGGCATGAACTTGGTCGGGTCGAGCGGCTTCTCGGAACGCAGCGACAGCGATTGCATGTCCTCGTCGTGATAATGCTTCAACCCGCCATGGCCATGGTCGTGATCATGGTGGTGGTGATCATGGTCATGGTGATGATGATCGTGATCGTGATCATGGTCGTGATCGTCGCCGGCCTCGAGGAAATCGGGCTCGATCTCCAGGATGCGGTCGAGATCGAACGCGCCGCGCTCCAGCACGTCGGTCAGCCCGACCTGGCAACGCTCGGTGCGGTGCAGCTTGGCATAGGGATTGATGCCGCGGATGCGGGCTTCGACCTCGGCGAGTTCGGGCTTTGAGACCAGGTCGGTCTTGTTCAGCACGATGACGTCGGCGAACGCGATCTGGTTCTTGGCTTCCGGCGCGTCCTTGAGGCGGTCGCTCAGCCATTTGGCATCGGCGACGGTCACGACCGCGTCGAGCCGGGCGTTCTTCTGCACGTCCTCGTCGACGAAGAAGGTCTGCGCGACCGGCGCCGGATCGGCAAGGCCGGTGGTCTCGACGATGATGGCGTCGAACTTGCCCTTGCGCTTCATCAGGCCGTCCATGATGCGGACGAGGTCGCCGCGCACCGTGCAGCACACGCAGCCATTGTTCATCTCGAACACTTCCTCATCGGCGCCGATGATGAGGTCGTTGTCGATGCCGATCTCGCCGAATTCGTTGACGATGACGGCGTATTTCTTGCCGTGGTTTTCCGACAGGATGCGGTTCAACAGCGTGGTCTTGCCGGCGCCGAGATAGCCCGTCAGCACGGTCACAGGAATTTTTTGCGAAGCTTCAGCCATAACAACTCCGAAGGAACTCTTTGTTTGAACATGATCTTATCGGAAAACCGGACCCCACTTTTCCGGATCATGCTGGTCCGCGCTCAACCCCGGCAGGGAGGCCCCTGCCCTACTCGGCGAGCGCGCTGGTCAGGGCCTTTATATTGTGCCTGACCATATCAATGTAAGTGGGTGCATCGCCCTTTTCGGCCGTCAGACCGTCCGAATACAGGGTGCCGCCGACCCGGGCGCCGGTCTCGGCCGCGATCCGCTCGATCAGGCGGGGATCGCTGATATTTTCGAGAAAAACTGCCGGAATTTTCGCAACCTTGATCTGGGCGATGATGGCGGCGATATCGCGCGCGCTGGGCTCGGAATCCGTGGACACGCTGAGCGGCGAGAAGAACGTGACGCCGTAGGCGTCAGCGAAATAGCCGAAGGCGCCATGGGTCGAGATCACCTTGCGCCGCGCCTCCGGCACTTTCGCCACCGCCTCATGCACCTCGCGGTCGAGCGCCTCGAGCTTGGCCAGATAGGCGTCGGCATTGGCCTTGAAGATGGCTGTCTGGTCGGGGGCCGCGGCGATCAGCCCGTCGCGAATATTGACGACGTAGATCTTCGCATTGGCCACGGATTGCCAGGCATGCGGATCGTCATGGCCGCCCATCTTCCGTGGCATGATCCCCTTGGTCGCCACCGCGACCGGTGCCTTGCTGCCCGAGGCCTGCAGCAGCCGCGGCATCCAGCCCTCGAAGCCGAGACCATTAATCACCACGAGCTTGGCGTCGGCGACCTTCCTGGCATCCGCCGGCGTCGGCGCGTAGACATGCGCGTCGCCGTCGGGCCCGACCAGCGCCGTCACGTCGACATTATTGCCGCCGACATTGCGCACCATGTCGGCGAGGATCGAGAAGCTCGCGACGACATTGATGCGTTCGGCGGCGCGCGCCGGTCCACTCGCCAGCAGCAGCGCCAGACCAATCAAACCGAACAATCGCCGCATCGTACTCACGCCTCGAGATGGCGGCCGGGAAACAGCTGCCGCACCAGGCCGCTGACATTACCGAACAGCAGCGACACAATATACAGCCCCGCCGCGACCAGGATGATCGCGGGGCCGGATGGAATCCGGGTCTGGTACGACAGCACCAGTCCGGCATAGCCCGACAGCATCGCGCTCACCACCGCGATGCAGATCATGGTGGTGATGTCGCGCGACCAGAACCGCGCAATGCCCGCGGGCAGGATCATCAGTCCGACTCCGAGCAGCGTGCCGAGCGCGTGGAAGCCGTTGACGAGGTTGACCACGACCAGCGCGAGGAAGGCGAGATGCGCCGGCGCGCCGGCCCGGCTCACGGTGCGCAAAAACACTGGATCGACGCATTCGATCACCAGCGGGCGATAGATCACCGCGAGCACCAGGAGCGTGAGGGTGGCGTTGAACGCGATCACCAGCAGCGTCTGGTCGTCCATCGCCAGGATGTTGCCGAACAGCACGTGCAGCAGGTCGATATTGGTGCCCTTGATGGACACGATGGTGACGCCGAGCGCGAGCGAGACCAGATAGAAGGTCGCAAGCGAGGCGTCCTCCTTCAATTCGGTGGTGCGGGCGACGAGGCCGGCGAGCAGCGCCACGGCAAAGCCCGCGATCAGGCCGCCGGTCGTCATCGCGAACAGGTTGAGCCCGGACAGCAGGAAGCCGATCGCCGCCCCCGGCAGTATCGCATGCGCCATGGCGTCGCCGACCAGGCTCATCCGCCGCAGCATCAGGAACACGCCGATCGGCGCACCGCCGAGCGACAGCGCGATCACCGCCGCCAGCGCGCGGCGCATGAACTCGAATTCGGTGAAGGGCGTGACCAGCGCGTCGGATAGCATCGGCGTCAGGCGGCCCGCGAGCGTGGATCGGCGGCGCAGGCCGCGGCGCTATCGTCGAACGCCTCGCACATCCGCATTGCGACCATCAGATTGTCCGCCGTCAGCGCCTCGGCGGTCGGTCCCCATTCGACCGGGCCGCGCGCCAGCAGCAGCGTCTCCGGGAAATTGTTGCGCACCATGTCGAGGTCATGCAGCGCCGCCAGCACGGTGCGCCCCTCGCCGTTCCACCGCTTCACCAGCGCCAGCAGGTCGGCGGTGGTCTTGGCGTCGATGGCGTTGAACGGCTCGTCGAGCACGATCAGCCGGGCATCCTGCAACAGCACGCGCGCGAACAGCATGCGCTGGGTCTGGCCGCCGGACAGCGTGCCGATCGGGCGGTTCTCGAATCCGTTGAGGCCGACGGCGGCGAGCGCCGCCAAAATCTTCTCGCGCGCGGCCTTGCCGATGCCGCCGAAGAAGCCGGTGGAGCGCCACAACCCGGTGCCGACGAAATCGAACACCGAGATCGGGAAGCTGCGGTCGATGTCGGCAGATTGCGGCAGATAGGCGATGTCGCGATGATCCAGCCCGTCGAGATCGATCACGCCCGAGAGCGGCTTGAGCACGCCGGCGATGCCGCGCAGCAGGGTCGACTTGCCGGCGCCGTTCGGGCCGATCACGGCGAGCAGCGCACCGGCCTCGACGGCGCCATTGAGATGATGCACCGCCGGGTGGCGGTCATAACCGAGCGTGACGTCACGGAAGGTAACAAGAGCAGCCACCGGTCTCACCTCATCGCCAGCCAGACGACAGCCCACAGGCAGGCACTGACCGCGAGCGCCGCGAGCAGTCGGCCCGGCACGGGCATGCGCAGGATCGACCAGTGCGCGGCCTGCGCCGGATGCGCGTGCGGGGCGTGGCTGTGCCCGTGGGGGGCGTGGCCGTGATGGTGGTCCTCGTGGGTGTGCGTATGCGCCATGGAACGACTGTTATATTATAACATAACGCGAGTCTACAAAGGAGGAACTCATGGCGGACCCGCAAAACCGAGGAGATTTGAGCCGCGCCGGCAGAGTGACGTCCCGGTCGACAGCTTTGCCGGAAACCTGCCTGGATGGGAACCGTTGGCTACCTGCGCCGGAGCGACGGCGGACCCGTGCGCAGTTCTCTCCGCGTCGTCCTGGCGAAGGCCGAGACAACGGCGAATCCGTGGTGCAGATTGCGAGGCCCGCCTGCGCGCCTCAAATTCAGTGTCGTCCGGCGCAGGCCGGGACCCATACGCCGCGGCGGGTGTTGTTGACGGGACCCGTTATTCCAACGGTGCGTAACAATCGGCATTTGTGGTTATGGGTCCCGGCTTTCGCCGGGACGACACTGAGTGTGTGGAGCCGCGAGTAAGACAAACTTCTGCGCTCTCGCGATATGAATTGCCCGAGCTTTGACTTTTCAATCCGCCCTCTCTTGAACTGAGGGCGCGGGAAAGCCGGGTGTCGATCGCACCCATGGGCTCCGTGCGGGGACTTGACACGTTTTGCTGAGTTGTCCGTCGGCAAATCACCGATTGGCGTGGGGAAAATACCGGCGGAACGCCTTCGGCGACGGAGAGGCTGCCCTATGCGAAGAGGCAGCCCTATGCGACCAGCACATAGACCAGCATGGCAGCGGTGATCGCCATCCAGACGAGCGAGAGGCGGAAATACAGCAGGTCCCAATTCATGGGCGCGAGCGTACACGCCCGCGCTTACGTCAACCTTTCACCAAGTTAAGGCATCGCGGATTTAGTAACTAAGCACGCCAGCGGAATGGATTGGTGGTTGGCACGCCGGAAGACACAGCTCCGGCCCTCAATTTATGAACATGGCAATCGCCACGAGGATGACCGGGCTTAGCCCCATCAGTACGACAAACACGCTGTAAAGTAGGTTGCCCATAACGCCGCCCTACGTTGGAAGGGGAAGCTATGCCGGGCGGAACTCGGCAAGCCAGTGCAGTTTGTGCCAGCGGTGTTTGAGCTTTGGGAATTACCCAGTTATCTCCGGGGCCTAGCTGGACATCCCCGTAACACTACGGGGGCGACACAGCTCAGGCAGAGAAAAGGGCGACGAGCGCCACCACCGCCAAAGCGGTAGCGACGCACCCTGCGATCATGACCCAGTCCTGACGCTTCGCCATGCCGGGCACGCTCACCCGGCCAGCGCAGGTCGTGTTGACCTAGGTCAACCGGCCAAAATCATTCATCGGCCGTCGAGGCATCACGCAACGAGGCAGCCTCACGCCTCGCGCGCGTAACTCTTCAACCTTGCCTCAAGCACCGCGATCACCTGGTCGCGGACCGGATCGCGGGAGCCTTTCAGCCAGGCGGCGGCGAGCGGCAGGCGGCCGGCGCTGCTGCCGCGCGTCAGGCGGAGCGGCACAAAGCGGACGCCTGATATCGCCATCCGTGCGGTCCAGCGCGGCACGATGGCGACGCCGAGCCTTGCTGCGACCATGTTGACGATGGTCTGCTTCTCGTCGGCGATCTCCTGGATAAGCGGCGTCAGCCCGGCCTCGAACAGCTTTTTATGCAGCCAAGACGTTATGCCCGGCGCAAGGCCGGGCATAACGCGTTGTGGGGGAAGCGATCGAGCTCGTGTGCTCTCCGGCAAGAGCCGGGCGCGTCGTCACAGTGCGGGGGTCCACCTGTTGCGATGACGGTAGAGCTTTGACAGGCTGAAGTTTCCGACCTCTTGTTCGCCCTTGCGGAAAATGGCTATCGCCTTCTGAACGCTCATTTCCGAAATGATATCGGGCCGGCTTCCACAGAGCATGACGAGCTCGAAGATCAGATTGGTGAGGGCGGGCATATCGGTCCATTGCTGCGTCTGATAGGGCTCCTCCCAATGAGCCCAGGCCCAATCTTCGATCAGATAGAGACCATCGCTCTTGAGATAATGGAAGGACGCCTCGAAGCTTGCTCGCGAGAGCTCGTATTGATGCGAGGCGTCGTCGATAATCATATCTATTCGCTGGCCGGGGAATTCCGTCCTGATGATGGTCTGGACGCGCGCGGTGTCGCCTTGCGACGTATTGTAGTATAATTTGACGCGGTCCGTCAGACCGTGGTCGCGGATCAGGCCAAGCACCGCTGGGCTCGCAGGTCTGATATCGATCCCGACGAACTTGATACGTTCCTCGATCGCGGCAAGAAGCAAAGCCGAACCACCTTCGAAGATGCCGAATTCCAGGATATTGGTAACCCCGTTCTCGCGAATGAGGCTTTTGTAGCGATCAATCATCCCGCGGTTCTTGATGATCGCGATGGAATCCTTCGTCGTCCTGGCATCATTGAAGTTCTGCCTGATCAGGCCAAACTTCATGTTGTTGATCACGAAGGTATTCTCATCACTCCAGACTTCATCCATTGGGAACCCCCTGTCGATATTGACTCAATTAACTGATCGCTGTTGTTTGCCCTGTGGCGTGCAGAGCCTCTCCTGCCAGATAAGCGGTATTTTTTCTCCATCCTCGGACGGTGCTTGGCGCAATTCCTCGCCTGCAATCTGCATGCCTGGCGGACATGGCCACGCAGTTGTCATCGAATCACTGGCCGATTTGCATCCGGCGCCAGCCGTTGTAGTTGAGATCGATGACGAACCGACGGCACACGCCTTCGGATCGATCCGCGTCGGCCACACCAGCTTGAACGGCGGAAGTGTCGGGCGTCGGCCCGCCGCGTTGGCGATCACTTTGAGACGCCGCACGCCTTCAGACAGCGTCGGCTGAATCCAGCCGCCTTCGGAGCTCTCGTTCCAGGCATAGATCACAACGCTCTTGAAGCGATCGTTGCGCGGATTGTTGGCCGCCTGACTGATTGCAGCACGGATTTGCCGTGTCCATTCCTCATCGGTGGCAGGTTGACACCAGTCCGGATTCGGCTTGCGAGTTTTCAGTTCCTGAGGATCGCGCAAAGCCGGTCGATAATCCCAGCCAAGCGTCACGGTTGGTAGGAAGCCTCCAGAACCATTCTGGGCTTCGGCTTGCCAGGCTTTCTGTGCGAGAGCCGCGCAACTGGCGTACGGCAGGGATTTTCCATTCGACCCAAGGGCGGTCGCATATGTACTCGCCGCATCAAATCCTATCCTGTGAGCAACGGGCTCCGTCTCGGACAGGTTGAAGAGCAAGGCAACCAGGTAGAGATCTCGGCCGGTCGCGGCCTTGACCCGATCCCTCATATCCTTCAGGGCCGCCTTTGTACCCTCTTCACCCCCAAGCCCCTTTATCCACGGGGTCATCGTACCAAGCAGGAAGAACACAGGCGCCGAGCCGTCGCTCGCCCGCATGTAATCCGGCCCGGCTACCGCTTTGCTGATTGCATCACTCACCATCGGCACATCACGAGGGGGGAATGACAGGTTGAAATTCAGCGCGTATTTGATGCCGAGCTTGTCTGGAAGCCGAAGAAAATTTCCCAACGCCCGATTGAGCGCCACGGCTCGACTGGGATCGCGTCCCCAGGACGAACTCTCCAGGTAGTAGCCGAAGATGAAATAATCCAAGCCTGCGGACTTCGCGTAATGCACGTCCGCATTCAGTGCTCGTTCGGTGTTTCCGGGAAAACCGAGATTTCCGTTCGGCAGACGCTCTGTGTAATACGGAGCGCGCGCGCGCAATCCAGGGTCGGCCAGGACCTGCCCATAGGGACTGTCGAGACTCCAATTGTCCCACCGAATGGCACCTAATGAGACCTTGCTCGACGAGGCCGGTGCCGCAGTTGGTGCGGCGGGCGCTGCGGGTGCCACGGCGGAAGGACTGCCCTTGCTCACCTGAGCCATGGCTGGGAATGAGGAGACTGCCGTCGCAAGCACAACAAGCAGACGGATCGAGCAGTGTCGGGCTGTCCACATCATCACTTTCCCTTGGTCCAAAGCCGCCATGATGCGGCTCGGGATTTCGGTTGTTACTCGACATGCATTCAAGAAGTAACAAAGGGCGCTTATGTGGCGGCGCACTGCAATCGGATCCGTTGAAGCGGAACATCGATGCAACAGCGTGACATCAGACTTGCCTTGGTTCTCGCGAGCATTGCGTCGCGATTCACATAGGTCGAAACAGAACGGGATCGGTGGAACTTTCTGCGCCATGCGTTTCAGTTGATCGAGGAACTTTCTGCCGCCGAAATGGGCACAGGCGTTACCGCGCTCCATGCCTCGCGACGACACGGTTGAAAAATCGAATGATCCTTCCATTGGTTGAAGACAGAGGCTCCGCGTTTTGCAACACAGGTCCCGAATCCATCGATCCGCAAAACGCGTGGTGGAATGGATTCCGAGCTCGCGCTTCGCACGCCCCGGAATGAAGAGAGAGAGAGAGACGTGTTCACGCCTCGCGCGCGTAACTCTTCAACCTTGCCTCAAGCACCGCGATCACCTGGTCGCGGACCGGATCGCGGGAGCCTTTCAGCCAGGCGGCGGCGAGCGGCAGGCGGCCGGCGCTGCTGCCGCGCTTCAGGCGGAGCGGCACAAAGCGGACGCCGGGGATCGCCATCCGCGCGGTCCAGCGCGGCACGATGGCAACGCCGAGCCTTGCCGCGACCATGTTGACGATGGTCTGCTTCTCGTCGGCGATCTCCTGGATATGCGGCGTCAACCCGGCCTCGTCGAACAGTTTTGTCGTCAGATCGTGGCTATGCGGCCGCGAGCGGCGTTCCGGCACGATCAGGGGCTGATCCGCGATGTCGGGCAGCACGATCTGCTTGCGCCGCGCCAGCGCGTGCTTGTGCGACAGCGCCACCACGGCGGTCTCCTGCAACAGCGGGACAAATTCGATGCGGCGGTCGGGCCGCTCCGGCGGGCGCACGAAGGCGAGGTCGAGCGCACCAGACAGCAGCTTCGGCAGCAGGCGGATGGTCTTCTCCTCGAGCAGTTGCACGGCAACATCAGGATGGGCGGCGCGGAGGTCGCGCAGCAGCGGCGGCAGCAGGCCGGCCGCCGCGCTGTCGATCGCGCCGATCCGGAAGCGGCGCGCCTGTGGCTTGCGCAGCCGACGGCGAAAGCCGTTCTCGATCGCCTCAGCGCGGCCGAGCAGCGCGCGGCTCTCGCGCAGCAGCACAGCGCCGTCCTCGGTCAGCGACACCGCGCGCGTGGTGCGCGCGAACAGCCGCACCCCGAGATCCTCCTCCAGCAGCTTGATGTGGCGGCCGAGCGCCGACGGCATCATCTGCAGGCGCTGCGCCGCGCGGCCGAAATGCAGTTCCTCGGCAGCCGCGACGAAGCAGCGAAGCTGGTGCAGTTCCAAGACGTCGCTTCCTTATGCCCCGCGTTCGTCATGGCCGGGCTTGTCCCGGCCATCCACGTCTTTCTTTGCCGCCAAGACGTGGATGTCCCGCACAAGGCCGGGCACGACGCCAAGTGAGACCGGGTCCGATTATATCATTTTTTTGTATAAACCGGCGTGGGTTGAAGCGGAAGGGCGCGAGCTTCTAGGCTTTCCGATGGCGCGCGACAGGCGCCGTCCCAACAAACAAGACGAACCCGGGGGAAGAAGCCCATGGAAAGCCAGCTTGGCGCGCGCGTATTGCGCAAGATCTCACTGCGCATCGTGCCGTTCATCATGCTGCTGTACTTCGTGGCGTTCATCGACCGCGTCAATATCGGCTTCGCCTCGCTGACCATGAACAAGGACATCGGCCTGTCGCCGACCGTCTATGGCTTCGGCGCCGGTATCTTCTTCTGGGGCTACTTCCTGTTCGAAGTGCCCTCCAACATCATCCTGCACAAGATCGGCGCGCGGATCTGGATCGCGCGGGTGATGATCACCTGGGGCCTGGTCTCGGCGGCGATGGCGCTGGTGCAGGGCGCGACTAGCTTCTACGTGCTGCGCTTCCTGCTCGGCGCCGCCGAAGCCGGCTTCTTCCCCGGCATCATCCTCTATCTCTCCTACTGGTTCCCGGCGCGGCAGCGCGCCGCCGTCACCGCGCTGTTCATGGCGGCGGCGCCGCTGTCGACCGTGCTCGGCTCGCCGCTCTCCGGTGCGCTGCTGGAGATGGACGGACTGCTCGGCTTCAAGGGCTGGCAATGGCTGTTCGTGCTGGAGGCCGTGCCCGCCGTGCTGCTCGGCTTCGTCGTGCTGGGCTTCCTGACCGACCGGCCGGAGCAGGCCAGATGGCTGGCCGACGACGAGCGCGCCTGGCTGGTCAAGACCATGAAGGCCGAGAACGACGGCAAGGCCACGACCGCAAGCCACAGCATCTGGCGCGGCCTCGCCGACCCGCGGGTGCTGGCGCTGGCGCTGGTCTATTTCGGCACCTCGGCCGGGCTCTACACACTTGGGGTGTGGGCGCCGCAGATCATCAAGGCGTTCGGCCTGTCGTCGATCCAGGTCGGCTTCCTCAACGCGGTACCGGCGACGGTTGCCGTGATCGCGATGGTGCTGTGGGCGCGGCATTCCGACCGCACCGGCGAGCGCACCTGGCACGTCGTGCTGGCGTGCCTGATGGCCGCGGCGGGACTTGCGCTCGCCGGGCTGTGGACCGGCCTTGCCGCCGTGATCGCGGCGCTGACCCTGGTCAATATCGGCATCTCCTCGTCGAAGCCGCCGCTATGGAGCATGCCGACCATGTTCCTGTCCGGCTCGGCCGCCGCGGCCGGGATCGCCACCATCAACTCGATCGGCAATCTCGGCGGCTTCGTCGGGCCGGCGATGATCGGCTGGATCAAGGAACGCACCGGCAGTTTCGACGGCGGTCTTTATTTCGTCGCCGGCCTCCTGGTGCTCTCGGCCGTGCTCACGCTGCTGCTGTCGCGCGCGCAGAGCGCGCCGGCACAATCCGAACCGCAACCAAATCCCATGCGAACCCGCTAACCACTCATCCGGAGACAACCCATGCGTACCCATTCCATCGCCGCCATCCCCGCCGACGGCATCGGCCCCGAAGTGATCTCCGCGGGCGTCCGCGTGCTGGAGGCTCTGGCGAAGCGCAGCGGCGACATCAGCTTCAACGTCAAGACCTTCGACTGGGGCTCGGACTATTACAAGAAGCACGGCGTGATGATGCCGGCCGACGGGCTCGCGGAGCTGAAGAACTTCGACGCGATCTATTTCGGCGCGGTCGGCGCACCCGATGTGCCCGACCACATCACGCTGTGGGGCCTGCGGCTGCCGATCTGCCAGGGCTTTGACCAATACGCCAATGTGCGGCCGACCAAGATCCTGCCCGGCGTCGCCTCGCCGCTGCGCAATGTCGGCGTCGGCGATCTCGACTGGGTGATCGTGCGCGAGAATTCCGAAGGCGAATATGCCGGCATGGGCGGCCGCGCGCACAAGGGCCTGCCGGAAGAGGTCGGCACCGAAGTCGCTGTCTTCACCCGGGTCGGCGTGACGCGGATCATGCGCTATGCGTTCCAGCTCGCGCAGTCGCGGCCGCGCAAATTCCTCACCGTGGTGACCAAGTCGAACGCGCAGCGCCACGGCATGGTGATGTGGGACGAGATCGCGGCCGAGGTGGCGAAGGACTTCCCCGACCTCACCTGGGACAAGATGCTGGTCGACGCCATGACGGTGCGGATGACGCTCAATCCGAAGAGCCTCGACACCATCGTCGCGACCAATCTGCACGCCGACATCCTCTCCGACCTCGCCGGCGCGCTGGCCGGCAGCCTCGGCGTCGCGCCGACCGGCAACATCGACCCGCAGCGCCGCTATCCCTCGATGTTCGAGCCGATCCACGGCTCGGCCTTCGACATCACCGGCAAGGGCATCGCCAACCCGGTCGCGACGTTCTGGACCGGTGCGCAGATGCTGGAGCATCTCGGCGAGAAGGACGCCGCGGCGCGCCTGATGGCCGCGGTCGAGAAGGTGTGCGCGGCCGGCGTACTGACGCCCGATGTCGGCGGCAAGGCGACGACGAAGGAAGTCACCGATGCGGTGATTGACGCGATCCATGGGTCGAATGTGTAAGGCGGCGACGGTCCCGTCGCATCACGCAGTGAGGCGAGCGCGCTAGTCGGACTCCTTTCCCCCTTGTGGGGGAGGGTTGGGGAGAGGGGTACCGCTTGCTCCGCTCTCCATGAGGATTAGCGCCACCCCTCACCCCACCCTCTCCCACAAGGGAAGAGGATGCCTGAGAGGGGTGCTCACCTCACGAAAGCGTGCCCGCCTCCGCGCAATTGGTCAGCCGCGCGGGCACGCCGATGGCGGTGCAGCCGGCGGGCACATCCGTCGTCACCAGCGCGCCGGCGCCGATCCTGGCGAAATCGCCGATCGAGAGATGTCCGATCACCGTGGCGCCGGCGCTGAGCAGCACGCCGTGGCCGATCTTCGGCGCGCGGCGCGGATCATCCTGATGCCGCGCGATGGTGACGTTCTGCAAAATCGTGACCTCGTCGCCGACCGAGGCCAGCGCGCCGATGATGATGCCGGTGCCGTGATCGAGGAAAACCGCCGTTCCAATCCGGGCCGACGGGTGAATGCTGATCTGCAATTGGTCCGCCGTCGCGCCTTGCATCATGAGCGCAAGGTCGGGGCGGTCCTGGCGCCACAGCCAGTTCGACACCCGCCAGGCCTGCAGCGCGACGAAGCCCTTGAAGTTGAGCAGCGGCGGCAGGAAGCCCGTGATCGCGGGATCACGGCGCACGATGGCCGTGAGATCGGTGGCCGCGGCATCGACCAGTACGGGCTCGGCCGCATAGGCTTCGCGGGTGGTCCGCGCGAACTGTGCGCGATCCTCTTCCGCGCGGCTGATATGCCGGCCGATCAGAAAAGCGAGCGCCCCGCCGAGGTCGCCCTGATCGAGAATGAAGGCGGCCGACGCCTCGAGGAACGGATCGGCAGCGATCGCCGCCTCCGCCTCGCGCCGGATCGCAAGCCAGAGCTCGCCGGCCGTCACTGTCGCTGATCCCGCCATAGTCTCCACCTCATCGTCCGGATCCCAAACGATAGAGTGGGCGTCACCATCCCAAAATGCAAACCGCCCGCTTGCTCATCGCAAACGGGCGGCTCAGGGCCATCAGGTTCTATGGGGGCACATCGCCTGAAGGCTAGCGCTTGCCTCGCGCGATCAGCTCTGCGGCGGCTGGTCAGTCGGCGGGGTCGGACGGGTCTTGTGCTGCGCCATGAAGGCGTCGAACTCTTCCTTGTCCTTGGCGTGGCGCAGGCGATCGAGGAAGTTCTTGAACTCGACCTGCTCCTCCTCGAGACGGCGCAGCGTGTCCTGGCGGTACTCGTCGAAGGCACGGTTGCCGCTGGAGGGCGGACCGAAGCCGCCGAACGGGAAGCCGCGGCGCTCCATGCGGCTCTTCATCCGCTCCATCTTGTCCTGCATGCGCTCCATCTTGTTCGCCCAGCGATCCTGATCGTAGTGACTCCAACAGGCCATCTTTCTGCTCCCGAGTGTGAAAAAGAGAAGGGCGAGGCCGATCGGCCACCAGATCATGAAGCCGAGGATGATCCCGGCGATCTTCAGGGGATGCCACGGCGTCGCGTAGAAGTAGGGACGGTAGGGCTCTTCGACGGGGCCGCGCCAGCGATTGACATCAGCGGTGTAGGCCATTTCCTTCTCCATCACGGCATCACGCCGTTGTGAATGTAAATAACATTTACATAGGTAGCCGATCCCTTGGGAAAGTCAAGCAGCGCGGGTGACGCACCCCTCGGATTATTTTTGGCTTGGCCGTTGAACCTTATTTCGGCTTGCCCCAGGGACCAGACCTTTCGCCGGCCGGCTTGTCGTCGGCGGCCGCGGTTCCAGGCCGGCGGTCAGTCGGGAAGCCGAGGCCGCGCAGGTAGATCAGCACTTCGGCCTCGAGCAGATCCTCCGGCGACATCGGCAGCTTGCGCCGCGCGGCATCGCCGCGGCCGAACAGCGAAGCGACGCCGTGCGACATCGCCCAGATGTGCAGCGCCATCATCATCGCCGGCGGACGCGGCATGCCGGGCGGCGCCAGTGCCGCGAGCCGTTCGGCAGCGGCGCGGATGATCGCGAAGGCGCGCTCGCTTGCGGCCATCAAGGTCGGATTGGAATCGACCGGCAGGCCGGATTCGAACATCGCGGAATAGAACGCCGGCTCCTCGCGGGCGAAGGCGAGATAGGCCTTGCCGACCCGCTCGAACGCCGTGACGGTATCGGGGCGGCCGTCGTCCCAGGCCTGCGTCAGCAGCGATTCGAACTGCTCGAAGCCGCGCTGCGCGATGCTGGCGATCAACTCGTCGCGGTCGCGGAAGTGGCGGTACGGCGCGGCCGGGCTGACGCCGGCCATCCGCGCGGCATCGGCGAAGGTGAAGCCGGCCGGCCCCTTCTTCGAGATCAGGTCGAGGGCGGCCTGCAGCAACGCCTCTTTGAGATTGCCGTGATGATAGCCGCGCTCGGCGCGGCCTTGGTCCTTGCGCCAGCTCATGTGAACGGCTTTTACATGAGCCCGCGGTAAAGGTCACTAGCGGGGCGGCAACGCGTCCATCAAGATTAACGGGTGTGACGCGGCCTCGCTGCACGCGCTTGACGGCAGTAGCCCGGCTCAAGCATGGCTCGATCTTCTCCTTCCCCCTGAAAGGGGGTCAGCCGCAGTCGACGCTGTATGCGGGGAGAGCAGATCCCACCCGCTTTGCTCTGGCGAGCAAAGCGACCCCCTTTTCAAGGGGAGGTGAATTCTCCCGCCTTAGCGGCCCGGGATCGGTAGCACCGGCATGATCTCCACGGCCTCGCCCGGGAAGATCGAGAAATGCGGGTGGTTCTCGAACAGCTTTGCCGCCGCTTCATGCGAGGGCGCGCGCACCACGGTGAAACCGGTCATCAGATTGGCGATGTCGGTGACGCCGCCCTGCCCGACCTGCTTGGTCTTGCCGAGCGGTCCGCCCATCTCGACGATCACGTCATGATGCTTCTCGACCCAGGCGCCCCAGGCCGCCATGCCCTGCTGCTCCTTGGCACGGCGTTCGGCCTCGGGCAGCGCGTTCCAGGCTGCCATCCGCGAGCCGGTTTTACCGCCGCCGAGATAGACGGCGAGGAAGGTGTTGGTGCTCATGTTGCGTCTCCGTTGTGGTCGTTGTTGGTGGACGATGGTTCGGTGATACGGTGACGCTTTGAAGCGGCATCGTTTCTCGTTGAATGTTCAGCGCAGCGCCTTGCCCCAGCCGCCCTGCGGATGCTCGAAGGTGGCGGCCGCCTGCTGCACCTCTTCGGAGAAATCGGCCATCTCCTGCACCTGGCGGATCTCGATCATCTCGTTCGCGGTGGCCGGGCACTTCCTGGCCCATTCGATGGCCTCGGCGCGCGAGGCGACCTCGATCATCCAGAAGCCGCCGATCACTTCCTTGGCCTCGGTGAACGGGCCGTCGATCACGACCGGCACGCCGGTGTCGAACTTGACGCGCGCGCCGGCGGCCGGCGGATGCAGGCCTTCCAGCGTGATCAGCACGCCGGCGTCCTTCAGCGCCTGATTGTACCGCATCATCGCGGCGACCCGTTCGGGGTCGAGCTCGAGCTTGGCCGGCGCGGACTCGTAGCCGAGCGGGATCATCAGCATCATGAAACGCATTGGTCGGATTTCCTTGCCTGTTGAGTAACTCGCAATCTTCACCCTCGTCATGCCGGGAAGCCCCACGCGGCGCCGGCCCGGAATCCACGACTTGCGACGATGATCATGTATTCCGGGCGCATCGCCGGTGCGATATCGCGGAATGACGTCGGGTGTCATTTCTTGCCCACCTGCGCACGCAGGCGCTCTCCCCGCTCGCGCAGCTCGGGCGTCAGCGCCTCGCCGAAATCCTCCGCGGCAAACACCTGGCGGATTTCGATCTCGGAGCCGCCGTCGAACGGCGCGCGCTTCATCCAGTCGATCGCTTCATCGAGCGACTTGGTCTCGATCAGCCAGAAGCCGGCGACCAGATCGCTGCTCAGGCCGAACGGGCCGCGCGACACCGTGCTCTGCCCGCCGGCATATTTGACGCGGGCACCCTTGCTGGTCGGATGCAGCCCCTCGCCGGCCTGCATCACGCCGGCCTTGACCATCTCCTCGTTGAACTTGCCCATCGCCGCGAGCAGCTCGGTGCTCGGCATCACGCCGGCCTCGGTGTCCCTGTTCGCCTTCACGATCACCATGAACTTCATCGTCCTGCTCCGTTGTCTTGTTCAGCTGCTTTGCCGGTATCTCCGGTGCTCGTCTCAAGGACGACGCGGGGCTTGCCACGCCGACAGGCCAAGCGAAATTATTTGGGAGGTCATTGCATCGCGCGCCACAGCCCTCAGCGGTCCTGCCTGACAAGTTCGCCGTCCTGGTGCGACGGGCCGAAATAGACGTCGATGCGCGACACCTTGTCGCCGTCGAACACGAAGAACTCGGTGTTGCGAAAGCTCTTGCCGTCGCGGGCGACGCAGCGATAGGTGACGAAGGCCTCGACGCCGTCGACCATGATGCGCTCGATCTCGTGGCGGCCGATCCAGCCGGAGTCGCGCCAGCACTCGGCGAAATAGGTCGGCTTGTCGATGTTCTCGCCATAGGGCGTCGAGAAGCGGAAATCCTCGGCGAACGCCGCCTCCACGCTCGCGCGGTCATTGGCGAGGTAGGCGGCGAAGAGGGAGCGGATGATCTCCGCCCTGTTGCCAGCTGCAGCCATGTCGTCTCCCACACGTATCGCCCGGGGCCCCGGAGCGGCCAGCGCTCCGGAAACCCGGGCCTCAGCGAGATGACGAACGGGGCGGCGCGAAAGCGACATCCCGCCACGATTTATTTTTGGAACCGGGTCGGAGGCCGGCTTGCGTCAGGTTTCCCGCGGGAACATGCCGAAATAGGGCTCGGCCTCCCTCAGCACGCGCGCGAAGGACGGCCGCGCCATCAGCCGCTCGAGATAGGCGGCCAGATGCCGATGGCCATCTCCGAACGGCTCGACCTTGTTGCCGTAGAACATCGTCGGCGCGGCCGCGCAATCGGCCAACGAGAAATGCTCGCCCATCATCCAGCCGCCACGCGCGCGTTGCGGATCGAGCTGCTGATCCAGGATCGCATAGGAGGTGCGGAGTTGCGCCCGCGCCTCGGCGACGCCATGCGGATCCTTGCTGTCCGCAGGCCGCAGCCGGTCGCCGACGACCTTCTGCATCGGCAGGTGGACATAGAGATCGAGGAAGCGATCGCGCAGCCGGATTTGCAGCGCGAGGTCCGGGTCCTCGGGGATCAGCCTGACGGCACCGGGATAATGCCGGTCGAGATATTCGATGACGATGCTCGATTCCGGCACCGTCTCATCCCGCGTCTCGTCGCGGAGCACCGGAAATCGGCCGATCGGCGACAGCGCGAGCAGCGCCGCGCGCTCGGCGGGATCGGCGAGATTGACCATGTTCGGCGTGAATGGCGTGCCGTTCTCATAGAGCGCAATCAGCGCCTTCCAGCAGAACGAGGACAGCGGATGGTAATGCAGGGTAAGCGACATCGGAACTCCATCATGGAATGAGTGACCGGAGGACGAGGCCGGGACCGCCCTTCCGACATCTCTTGCCGCGATATTTTTTTCGTATGGCGATACTTTATTGCGGTCGGCGGGCGTGGAAACCCAAGCATCGAACGCGACGCACATTCATCGAGCACGCGAATCAAATCGCTGCATCGATCGGTGAAAAGCGGCCGGCAATATCAGGCTTCGTAATAGGTCCATCAGCATCGCTGAAGTAGACGCGCTTCAATCACCCGCATCAGACGAAAGTCATCATCGATTTTCGTCCGTATGATTACGGTGAACATCGCGTGCTGCCGGTGGATGATAACGTGCGCTCTGAAAAAAACCTTTGCGAATTGAGGCGGATGCATGCGCGGAACTTGGCGTTATGCAATTCATGCCAGGCGCGCACGAGCAACAGGCTTTACCGATGCTAAACGGCTCGCTGCAACCTTTCCGTGAGTTGCCGCGATCCGCTTTTCCCCATCCCTTTCATTTGAACCTTCACGGAGCCCTGATGTTCAGTTTCAGCAACAAGGCCAAGATCGAGAATGCGCTGGCGCAGACTGCCGCGATCGGCAAATCGCAGGCGGTGATCGAGTTCAAGCTCGACGGTACCATCGTCGACGCCAACGAGAACTTCCTCAATGCGATGGGCTATACGCTCGACGAGATCAAGGGCAAGCACCACAGCATGTTCGTCGATCCGGCCACGCGCGGCAGCCAGGACTATCGCGCGTTCTGGGCCGACCTGAACCGCGGCGTATTCCAGGCCGCGCAGTACAGGCGCATCGCCAAGGGCGGCCGCGAGATCTGGATCCAGGCCTCCTACAACCCGATCCTGGACAAGGGTGGCAAGCCGGTCGGCGTGATCAAGTTCGCCACCGACATCACCGCGCAGAAGATCGACAGCATGGAGGATGCCGGCAAGATCGCCGCGATCGGCCGGGCGCAGGCGGTGATCGAGTTCGACATGGACGGCACCATCGTCAATGCCAACGAGAACTTCCTCGTCGCTATGGGCTATTCGCTCGCCGAGATCCGGGGCAAGCACCACAGCATATTCGTGCCGCCGGCCGACCGCGACAGCGTGGCCTATCGCGATTTCTGGGCGCGGCTGAACCGGGGCGCGTTCGAGGCCGGCGAATTCAAGCGGCTCGGCAAGGGCGGCAAGGAAATCTGGATCCTCGCCACCTACAACCCGATCCTCGACGACCGCGGCAAGCCGTTCAAGGTCGTCAAGTTCGCCACCGACGTCACCCAGCAGAAGGTGAAAACCGCCGACAATGACGGCCAGATCGATGCGATCGGCAAGTCGCAGGCGGTGATCGAGTTCAACATGGACGGCACGATCCGCACCGCGAACCCGAACTTCCTCGCCGCGATGGGCTATTCGCTTGCCGAGATCCAGGGCAAGCATCACAGCATGTTCGTCGAGCCCACTGAGGCGAGCGCGGCCGGCTACCGCGAGTTCTGGGGCGCGCTGAACCGCGGCGAATTCCAGGCCGCCGAATACAAGCGTATCGCCAAGGGCGGCCGCGAGATCTGGATCCAGGCCTCCTACAACCCGATCCTCGATCTCAACGGCAAGCCCTACAAGGTGGTGAAGTACGCCACCGACATCACCGCGCAGGCGATCGGCCGCAAGAAGGCCGACAGCGCGCGCGGCCTGATCGAGGCGGTCGCCGCCGGCAGCGAGGAGATGAGCGCCTCGATCCGCGAGATCTCGGAAACCATGACCAAGTCGAAGCAGAACGCCGCGGTCGCCACCGGCCGGGTCGAGGCTGCCGACGGACAGGCGCAGAAGCTCAATGCCGCAGCGCAGGCGATGAGCGGCATCGTCGAGATGATCTCGAGCATCACCGGGCAGATCAACCTGCTGGCGCTCAACGCCACGATCGAGTCGGCGCGTGCGGGCGAAGCCGGCCGCGGTTTCGCCGTGGTCGCCTCCGAGGTGAAGAGCCTCGCCAATCAGGCCAAGCAGGCGACCGACACGATCTCCTCGGAAATCGACGCGCTGAACTCGATCGCCGCCGAAGTGGTGAGCTCGCTGTCCGAGATCAAGGCGGCGATCGCCGGCGTCAACGAATACATCACCTCCACCGCCGCCGCGGTCGAGGAGCAGAGCATCGTCACGCAGGACATGTCCACCAACATGCAGCGCGCCTCTGCCGAACTCGCAGCGTAAGCCACGGTGCGATCCTCGAAGGATGGGCGGCCCGGGCTGGGGGCCGTGCATCCTTCGAGACGCGCCGCTTTGCGGGCTCTTCAGGATTGCGGCGAGAGGGTCGGCGTGCCGTAGGAAGCCGATACTCCACACTCCCCGGCTGGTGGCCGTGCACCCTTCGAGGCTCGCTACGCTCGCGCCTCAGGGTGACGGAGAGAGAGCATGCCGCGTGTCGCCGTCGGGTTGACACGTCGGAGTAAAGGTCGCAGACGGTCGGGACTTCCTGCCCGAACCGATGGACCATCCGATGAATTCCGCTTCCCCCAAAGTCGCACTCGTGACCGGCGCCGCGCGTGGCATCGGGCTTGCCGCGGCGAAACGCTTTCTCGCCGACGGCTGGCGCGTCGCGCTGCTCGACATCGAGGGCGAATTGCTGCGCGCGGCGGTCGCGGCGCTGAAGCAGCCCGACGACACGCTGGCGCTGACCTGCGACGTATCAGATGCCGCTGGCGTGGCAGCCGCGATCTCTGCGATCACGGACCGGTTCGGCCGGCTCGACGCGCTGGTCAACAATGCCGGCATTGCCGTGTTCACGCCGGTGCTGGAGACCTCGGACGCCGACTGGAGCCGGATCATGGCGGTCAACCTCACCGGCCCGTTCCTGTGCACCAAGGCGGCCGCGCCGTTAATGCGGGAGCATGGCGGCGGTGCAATCGTCAACATCACCTCGATCTCGGCGGTGCGCGCCTCGACGCTGCGCTCGGCTTACGGCACCAGCAAGGCCGGCCTCGCGCATCTCACCAAGCAGCTCGCGGTCGAACTCGCCTCGCTCGGCATCCGCGTCAACGGCGTCGCGCCCGGGCCGGTCGAGACCGCGATGGCCAAGGCCGTCCACACGCCGGAGATCCGCGCCGACTATCATGACGCCATCCCGCTCAACCGCTATGGGCTGGAGGAGGAGCTGGCGGAAGCGATCTTCTTCCTGTGCTCGGATCGCGCCAGCTACATCACCGGACAGATCCTCGCCGTCGACGGCGGCTTCGACGCCGCCGGCATCGGCCTGCCGACCCTGCGCGGCGCGCGGCGGAATGGGTAACGGTTGATCGAACGAACTAATGTCACACCGCGACGGGACTGCACTCCCTCGCCCCGTTCTTACGGGGAGAGGGTTGGGGTGAGGGGCCCTCTCCGCGCGCGCAGTACCAGTTAGTCTCGCGGAGACTCCCCCTCGCCCGGAACGCATCTGTCGATGCGTTCCGACCTCTCCCCGCACGCGGGGCGAGGTAAAGCAGAGTCACTGCGCTATCAGCGCCCGTTCACCGCGACCACGCGCCAGGCATCCGGCAGCCGGTCGATCCGCGTCAATGACAGCGGATCGATGACGAAGCGCAGCGCGAGCTCCGGGGCAAGCTCGAGCGCGATCGCAAGGATCGCGCGAATGGTGCCGGAATGCACGACCAGTACGACGTCGCCGGACGGCAGACGCGCGAGCCCTGCCCGCGCCCGCGCGATCTGATCGGCAAAGCTTTCGCCGCGCGGCGGCCGGTTGCTGCCCGGCGATTGCCAGAACGCGCGATAGGCCGCGCCGAGCTCGGCTTCGATCTCGCTGTGACGCCGGCCGGTCCAATCGCCAAAATCCTGCTCGCGAAAGGCGTCGTCCTCCGTTGCCGTGAGACCGAGCTTTGCTGCGGTCTCACGGGTGCGCCGCGCCGGACTGCAGACCGCGCGAGCGTGGGCCGGCAGCCTCGCCTGCAACGACGCGAATGCCGCGGCATCGCCGAGGTCGGCGGGCGCATCCGGCGCGTGGATCACGCCGCGCGGACCGTCCACCGGCGCATGACGGATCAGCCAGAAACGCGTTTCGCGATCCATGTTCCGCTCACGCTTTCATTTTGACGCGTTTTCTTCACGCGAACCGGTCTCCACTTCGCTCGAAAACGCTCTAACCTAACCGCGCCGCGAGCAGTACCAGGATCGTGGTTTCCGCGACCTGCTCCGCACCGCCAAGCACATCGCCGGTCTGGCCGCCGATCTGCCGCTTTGCCACGAGCGCCATGACCAGCGCGCTCACAGCGGCCGCGATCGCCGCCAGCAGCGCGCTGCTGAACGGCAAGGCGAGGATTGCGATCAGCAGCGCGATGCCGGCCGCGACCACGGCAATGGTCCCATCAGGCCTTCCGGCATTGGCGGCGAGCCCGTCCTTGCGCGCGTAAGGCTGGCTGATCGCAATCCATGGCAGCACGCCGCGGCCCAGCGCGTGCGCCGCGATCAGGCTCTGCACCACGAGACCATTCGGAATTGCCGCGAGAGCCGCGAGCTTGGCGGCAAAGCTCACCACCAGCGCCAGCGCGCCGTAAGTGCCAAGCCGGCTGTCACGCATGATCTCGAGCTTGGTCGCGACATCGCGGCCGCCGCCGAACCCGTCGGCGACATCGGCGAGCCCGTCCTCATGCAGCGCGCCGGTGAGCAGCGCACCGCCGCCGAGCGCGAGCGCCGCCGCGGCGAGATCCGGCACACCGATCGCCCGCAGCAGCAGGCAAAACAGGCCGATCGCCGCCCCGATGGCGGCCCCGACCAGGGGAAACAGCCGCTGCGCCCGCGCAAAGCTCTCCGTCCGCGCGCCGTCCGGATGCGGCATCGGCAGGCGGGTCAGGAAGGCGGTCGCGGTCCGGAGATCGTCGAGCCATTGATTCATGGTGAAGGCCTGGAAATTGGGCTAAAGCGCGACGAGATCGGGCTCGACCTGATCGCGCTTTAGCTTCTTGTTAGGGCATGATCTCCGCGCAAATGCTACGCATTTGTCGCGAGGGAAAACCGCTTCACACGTTTCCGGATCATGCATTAGCTTGCGGCCCGCTCGACGAGGGAATCGCATGCAGTTCAGTACTCTAGACGACATCCGCGGCTTTTGTCGCGACCTGCCGCAGGGCGACGAGGCCAGTGCCGCGGCCGCCACGCAGCGCCAGCAGTACCTGACCAAGCCGCCGGGAAGCCTCGGCCGCCTGGAGGAGGTTGCGATATGGCTGGCGCGCTGGCAGCGGCGTGAGATGCCCCGGCTCGACCACGTCACGATCGCCGTGTTCGCCGGCAATCACGGCATCGCCGAGCGCGGCGTTTCAGCCTATCCCTCCGAGGTCACCGCGCAGATGGTGGCGAACTTCGCCGCCGGCGGCGCTGCGATCAACCAGATCGCCAGGCTTGCCGGCGCCGAGCTGCGCGTCGAGCCGCTCGAGCTGGCGCGCCCGACCCGCGATTTCACGACCGGACCGGCGATGGACGCCGCCGATTTCCTCGTCGCGCTCGATACCGGCTGGCGCACGGTGCCCGAGCAATGCGATCTGCTCGTGGTCGGCGAGATGGGCATCGCCAACACCACGGTCGCCGCGACGCTGTGCGCCGCCTTGATGGGCGGGCGCGGAGTGCGCTGGGCCGGCCGCGGCACCGGCGTCGACGATGCCGGGCTGATACGCAAGCGCACCACGATCGATGCGGCGCTCAAGCTGCATCGCGGCGCGATCGACGATCCGCTCGTCACCGCGATGTCGCTCGGCGGACGCGAGCTCGCGGCGATCGCGGGCGCCGTGCTGGCGGCGCGCGCACGCTGCATTCCGGTGCTGCTCGACGGCTTCGTGGCGACAGCGGCGGTGCTGCCGCTGGCGCGGCTTCAACCCGACAGCCTCGCGCATTGCCGCGCCGGACATGTGTCGGCCGAGCTCGGCCACCGCGAATTGCTGCGCGAGCTCGAGCTCGCCCCCTTGCTCGACCTTAACATGCGGCTCGGCGAAGGCTCCGGCGCGGGGGTTGCGATCCTGCTGTTGCGCGCGGCGCTCGCCTGTCATGGCGGCATGGCGACCTTTGCCGAGGCCGGCGTCTCCGACGCTGACTGAGGCTCCCGGGAGAGCCGGAGGGTTCCCTCAAAAAAGCCGGTGCATAGCGTCGGCGCGGGTTGACAATCTTCGCGTGTGTAGCATGACCTCTGCGCGTTGGAGGCCTAACCTTCGCGGCGGTGGGACGCCGGCTGGCGTCTCAGCCGTGCTGAACCAGATACCGGGGAGAAATCACCTCATGTCGGGCGTTCTCATCAATCTGATTATTCAGGTCATCAGCGGAGCCGTCGGCGGCAATGTCGCGGCGGGAGCGGCCAAGTACATCGATCTCGGCACGCTCGGTAACACCATCGCAGGCGCCATCGGTGGCGGCGCGGGCGGACAGCTTCTGGGCATGCTGATCCCGCTGCTCGCCAATTCCGGCGCGACGCCTGACATCGGCAGCATCATCGGCCAGGTCGCCGGCGGCGGCGTTGCCGGCGCCGTGCTCACGGCGATCGTGGGGGTCGCTCAAGAACCGCGCGGCCTGAGCCACCTGCTGTCGCGACCGGGACATCGGTCTTGACGATGCCCCATTCCGGCGCGAGCCTTCCAGCTTGAGATGCGGCGGCACCTCGATCGCCTCGTGGCAGGGATTGCGCGCATGAAAATACTTGTCGCGGCGGCAGCTCTCTGCGCAACGGTTAGCTGCGCGCAAGCCGAGGTTCGTATCCTCGCCAGCCCTGGCGGGCAGGTCGGCCCGTTCATCGAGCTGTTCGACAAGGTGCGCGAGTCGGGCGAGCGCGTCGTGATCGACGGGCCCTGCCTGTCCGCCTGCACCCTGGTACTCTCGATGGTGCCGGGCGACCGCATCTGCGTGACGCGGCGCGCCGTGCTCGGCTTCCACGCCGCGCGCTCGATCGACCAGCGCGGCCGCACCTATGCAGAGCCGGAAGCGTCCGTGGCGGTGCTGCAAGCCTATCCGGCACCGGTGCGCGGGTGGATCGCCCGCCGCGGCGGCCTGACCTCGCGCCTGCTATTGCTGCGCGGCCGCGAGCTCGCGGCGATCTATCCGCGGTGCAGGTGAGATTTGCAGCCTGTAAAGTGTCGTAGCCCGGATGAAGCGAAGCGCAATCCGGGGGACTGCCGGCGCGGATTGGGTGCCCCGGATTTCGCTGCGCTCCATCCGGGCTACGGCTCCCATCCCGTCATCCTGAGGTGCGAGCCTTGCGGTGCACTTGCACCGCTGGGCGAGCCTCGAAGGATGCACGGCCACAGCCGGGCCGTCGTGCTTCGAGACGGCCGCTACGCGGCCTCCTCAGCATGACGGGTAGGGAATGAGCTCGGCGGAATAAGCCGCCAGCCTACATCCCCTGCGGGCAGTTCACCATCCAGGGGATGCCGAACTGATCGACGCACATGCCGAAGCCGTTGGAGAAGAAGGTCTTGCCGAACGGCATCGTCACCGTGCCGCCCTCGGACAGCGCCTTGAAGCGGCGTTCGGCTTCCGCGGGATCCTCGACCTGCAACGCGACGTGGAAGCCCTGCGGCTTCTGGAAGTGGCCGGGCGGGGCGTCGGAGGCCATGATGATCTCGCCGTCGATCGTGAGGCGGGCGTGCATGATCTTGTCTTTCCAGCCGGGCGGCGTCTGCATCTCCGCACTGCCCTCGCCGTAGGGGAAGGTGTCCTCGATCCGGGCGCCGAGAACCTTCTCGTAGAATTTCAGCGCGGCGCCGCAATTGCCGTCGTAGGAGAGATAGGGGTTGACCTGCATCGCATGCTCCCTTGGGTCATTCGAGCCTCGCCCCGGTGGTACCGGAACGAGGGCTCCGGATTGTCATCTTGACGCGTTTTCCTGACACGAACCGGTAACCACCTCGTTCGAAAACGCGCTACTTTTCAGTCAGCTTCTTCAGATTGGCGAGACCGACCTCGAAATCCCTGCCGATCATGCGATCCAGGTTCATGAACACCTGCATCACCTTCGACATGAAGACGGCCGGACCATACATCGTCCATGTGACGCTGGTCGCATTTCCCTGCGGCAGCATTGTGAACTCGGCGGTGTTGTGGCCTTCGAACGGCTTGATGAAGTCGAGCTTGATGACGATCTTCGACGGCGCGGAGGATTGCAGGATCTCCATGCGGCCGGCGCCGACATTCTTGTTGCCGTCCCAGGCATAGGCCGCACCCTGCCCGCGCCCGGCGCCGCCATAGATCCGCTTCATGGCCGGATCCCGGTTCTCGTAGGGCGACCACAGCGTCCACTGATGGAAATCGTCGATCAATGGAAATATCCGCTCGGCCGGCGCGTTGATGCTGATCGCACGCGTGACGCGGAGCGTGCCCGGCTTGGTCGCCGCGAGGATGAGGATGACGGCGATCGCGACGCCGAGGACAATCGCGATGATGGCAATGGTCTCCAACATGACAGTCTCCACAAGGATGGATTGAACAATACCTCACCGGCGAAATGGAAGCATTGCGCGCAGATTGCCGTCGCGCAGATAGAGCCCGCCCCACAGCATCAGGCCGAGATAGAGCCCGAACAGCGTGTGGGTGAACAGCGGGCTGCCGATCCGCACATGCGATGCGATCGCGCCGCCGAGATACCCGGTGAGCAGGATGGCGCCGAGGAGCGAGGTCGGCGGCACCGAGTAGAGCAGCGTGCAAACGATGGTGATGATGCCGAGGCTGCGCGCCAGCGCATCACTCGCGCCGAAGCCCATCCTGTCCATGGTCTCGGTGACGACCGACAACGGCACCAGCTTGATCGCGCCGTCGAACAGCAGGAACAAGACGACCACGCCGCTCATGACGCGGCCGGTGATGCGGGCGGGCTTTGAGACTTCGGTGTCGACGATCGTCGGCATGACAGGCTCCGTAACGCTTGGTGATGCTCTCTGCCTTCATGACGAACGGCGGAGTACGGGGCCGACAAGGCGGGCGAAGATTTTTTCGGAAGTCAGGCAGAGTCGATTGAGAGCTGCGACGAGCTCCCTCTCCCGAACCAAGACGTGGATACCCGGCACCAGGCCGGGCATGACGAGTTTGTGGAGCTATCGAGCCCATATGCGACTGCCCTGCACTCGCGGGAGAGGCGTGTTGCCAAAATATCGAAAACAACCCCATGCAAAGTAGCCGGCGGCGGCCGGCGTTCGACCGGGCTGCGTTCGACCGGGCTGCTTGACACGTCGGGCAACCCAGGGATATATTTCCAATATTCCGAAATCGCGCAGACGCACGCTCGCCCCCCGGGGGCATACGGCATTCGCGCGCTTCTGTACGCGATGTTTCCCTGTCGTCATGACCGCCAGCCATATGCGATAGCCCTGCGCTTGCGGGGGAGGTGCAGCGAGTATGCCGGTGCGCTGTTGCTGACCGCTACTTCGCCTTCGCGTTGTGCGGCTGGCTGTCGCGCATCAGGCGGTCGATATGCATGCGGATGTGGGCGGCTTCGGCTGTGGTGTTGGCGAGCGCGATGGCGCGGTCGAAGGCGATGCGGGCGTCCTCGTTGCGGCCGAGCTGCATCAGGAAGGCGCCGCGGACGCCGAAATAGTGGAAGTAGTTGGCAAGCCGCGGCGCCAAGGGCTCGATCATCTCGAGCGCGGCTTCCGGCCCCTTTACCTTGGAGACCGCAACGGCGCGGTTGAGCGTGATCACCGGCGACGGCTGCATGACCTCGAGCGCGCCGTACAGCAGATCGATCTGGGTCCAGTCGGTATCCTCGGGCTTTTCCGCACGGGCGTGCAGCGCTGCGATCGCCGCCTGCACCTGATACGGCCCGCTGCGGCGGTGGCGCATCGCCTTGTCGATCAGCGCGAGGCCCTCGGCAATCTGCTTCTGATTCCACAGGCTGCGGTCCTGGTCGTCGAGCAGGATCACCTGGCCATCGGCATCGAAGCGCGCCTCGGCGCGGGCATGCTGCAGCAACAACAGCGCCGTCAGCCCCATGATCTCCGGCTCGCTCTGGAACAGCCGCAGCAGCAGGCGGGCGAGACGAATCGCCTCCTCGCACAGTGGCGCGCGGATTTCGGCGGTGTCGCCGCTCGCCGAATAGCCCTCGTTGAAGATCAGATAGATCATCGCCGCGACCGAGGCGAGCCGCTCGCTGCGCTCGACCGCACCCGGCGTCTCGAACGGTACGTTGGCATCGGCGACGCGCGCCTTGGCCCGCGTGATGCGCTGCTCCATCGCGGCTTCCGAGACCAGGAAGGCGCGCGCGATCTGCTTCACCGTGAGACCTGAGACGATGCGCAGCGCGAGCGCGATCTGCTGCGTCGCCGGCAGATCCTTGTGACAGCAGATGAACAGCAGCCGCAGGATGTCGTCGCGGTAATGCGAGCCGTCGAGCCGCTCGGCGATCTCGTCCTCGGCGTCGTCGAGGTCGGAGATCGCCTGGTCGTCGTCGGGCAGCGGCTGCTGCTTCTTGTTGCGGCGGACCTCGTCGATCGCGACGTTGCGGCCGACCATGATCAGCCACGCCGCGGGATCGCGCGGCGGGCCGTTCTGCGGCCAGCTCTTGAGCGCCCGCAGGCAGGCGTTCTGGAACGCCTCCTCGGCGGTGTCGAGATTGCGGAAGTAGCGCAGCAGGGCGCCGACCGCCTGGGGACGCGCGGACGTCAACGCAGCATCGATCCAGGCGGTGTCGGTCACGCTCACGCCTTGGTACCTCCCTGATTGAAGTAGCCGACCGGGCGGATCTCATAGGTGCCGCCGGGATTGGCCTCGCCGAGGTCGCGCGCGATGTCGAGCACCTCGTCGAGGTTCTTGCCCTCGACCAGATAGAAGCCGAGCAGTTGTTCCTTGGTTTCGGCGAACGGGCCGTCCAGCACCAGCGGCGGGTTTTCCTTGCGCAGCGTGGTGGCCGCGGTGGTCGGCAACAGCCGCGCCACCGGGCCGAGCTTGCCCTGCTTGGCGAGCTTGTCCTGCACGACGGACAGTTTCTGCATGACGGAGGCGTCGTGTTCCTTGCTCCAGGAGCCGACCATGTCTTCGTCATGATAGCAGAGGATGGCGTACAGCATCGAAAAGGCATCTCCGTTCATTGCAAGAACGAACGATTATGCCCGCTGCCGACAGGGGGCGCGAAAGAAATTTAGGTTCCGGATGCCGACGGTGGATTTTGATCGGGACTTCATGGCGAGCTTCGACGGACAGGACGTTTGTCGCGGCGACGGCGCGTCAGGCCGTCGCCGCGGCGATGAACGTGCGGTTACCAATTGACGCCGTCGCGGGCGGCGATCCAGCGTGCCTTGGCTCCATCGCTCTCGCGGTGGCGGACGTGGCTCCTCGTCAACGGACGGGATCGCCTGCCGCCGCGGAGACTCCCCGGGTTGCGCCTGGGCCTGCGATGGGGCCGGCTGGGCCTCGCTCTGCGTTGGAGCAACGGCCGGTCGAGCCTGAGCCGGCGTGCCGGCGTTTGCGAGCACGGGCGTGAATCGCGGCGACGGCGGAGCGGATGAAAGCCGACACCAGGATCAGTTTGCGCATGGAAGTTCTCCCCTGTTGATGGCAGGAGATGAGAGCGGGCCGGACCCGCTTTGTGACATACATCACATAGACGTTGGAGGTATCGGGATGGGTAAGGGCGCGCTCGCGCTGCTGATCAATGGCGGCTCGGAAAACTGGTCGTCGGCGCGCTGGAAGGCGCGGTTCGACGCGATCTGCCCGGACCGCCGCGTGGTGCTGCTGCCGGATGGCGCGCTCGATCCCGCCGAGGTGCACTATGCGGCGGTGTGGAAGCCGAAGCCGGGCGAGCTCGCGGTATTCAAGAACCTGCGCGTCATCTTCAATCTCGGCGCAGGGGTCGACGCGCTGATGGCCGATCGCTCGCTGCCCGACGTGCCGCTGGTGCGGGTTTCGGTCTCCGATCTCACCGACCGCATGACCGAATATGTCGTGCTGCACGTTCTGATGCATCACCGCCAGGAGCTCTATTTGCGCGAGTCGCAGCGGGTGAAGCGCTGGGCGCCGGACTATCAGTGGGCGGCGAGCGCGATCACCGTCGGCATCATGGGGCTCGGCACGCTCGGCGCCGCCGCGGCGAAGGCACTGCGCGCGCTCGGCTTCCGCGTCGTCGGCTGGAGCCGCAGCGAGAAGCGGATCGACGGCATCGCCTGCTATCACGGCGCGGACGGGCTCGACGCGTTCCTGCGCGCGACCAACATCCTGGTCTGCCTGCTGCCGCTGACGCCGGACACAAGGCATGTGCTGAACCGCGATGCGTTCGCGAAGCTGAACCGCGAGAGCCCGCTCGGCGCGCCCGTCATCATCAATGCCGGCCGCGGCGGCCTGCAGAACGAGGCCGACATCCTGCGCGCGCTCGATGACGGCACGCTGGGCGCCGCCTCGCTCGACGTCTTCGAGACCGAGCCGCTGCCCGAGGCGAGCCCGTTCTGGAGCCATCCGAAGGTGGTGCTGACGCCGCACAACGCCGCCGACACCGACGCCGACGAGATCTCGAAATATGTCGCGCAGCAGATCGCGCGCTTCGAGGCCGGCGGCGCGCTGGAAAACCTCGTCGATCGCAAGCGGGGGTATTAGCGCCGCCGCCCATCCCGGCAACGAGTTCGGCGAGCCGGTCGGAGGCGAGCTCGACGCTCTTCTCGATGCCGGAATTGAGGTGACGCTGCTGACGCAGGCGTGAGCGGTTTAGGATTTGCGCGCGAAGGTGACGTGGGTCGCGTGCGGGCTCGCGACATGCGCGACGACGGCATAGCCGAGGGCGGGCAGATCGATGCCCGCGAACAAACTCTCGCCGGCGCCGAGCACGACCGGCGGCAGCACCAGCTGCAGCTCGTCGAGCAGACGCGCCTGCAGGAATTGACGCACCACCGAGACGCCGCCGCCGACGCGGATATCCTTGTCACCGGCAACCGCGCGCGCCCGCTTGAGCGCCGCGAGCATGCCGTCGGTCACGAAATGGAACGTGGTGCCGCCTTCCATCTCGATGTCGGGCCGCGCGTGATGGGTCAGCACGAACACCGGCGTGTGGTACGGCGGATTGTCGCCCCACCAGCCTTTCCAGGCATGATCCGGCCATGGTCCGCGGATCGGGCCGAACATGTTGCGGCCCATGATCCAGGCGCCGATCCCCTCCATCGACTTGCGTGCGATCTCGTCGTCGAGACCGGTGGTGCCGCCGTCCTGGCCGGTCATCGCGCGAAAGGTTCGCGTCTCGAAGAACCACGCGGCAGGCAGCGCCAGGCCGCCGACGCCGAACGGATGTTCGAGGCTCTGATTCAGCGCCGCGCCAAATCCGTCGATCGAGACCGTGAATACTGAAGTCCTGACTTTTCCCATGATGTTCCGCTTCCGTGAGTGGGGGGACCTTACGGAAGACGGGCGGGAAAGCCAGCGGTCGACATTTGCCCGGCAAGAAAATTTGCGCGGCTATTTCGCGCCGCACAGCACGTCGATGGCGCCCTTCACGATCGCCTCGAGCTCCTTGCGCGGCACGCGGGCACGGGCGCGGATCGCGATGGTGTGGATGGTGGCGGAGGCCAGATGCGCAAGCGACGCCGGATCGGTCCCCTCAGGCAGTTCCCCGCGCTCCTTGGCGTGGCGGAAGCAGATGCCGAACGCCTTGTCGAGCTCGGTCAGGCCCTCGACCACCATGGTGCGGATGTCCGGATCCGACACCGCCTCGGACGCCGCCGTCATCACCGTGAAGCAACCGCGCGGGCCGGACTCGCCGGACAGATAGATGTCGAGCGCGATGCGATAGATGCGCTCGAGCCGCTCGCGCAGCGGCGCGTCGGCGCGGAAGATATCGACCATCGCGGCGCGCGCATCATCGCGATAGCGCTGGTAGCTCTTGATGTAGAGCTCGCGCTTGTCGCCGAACGCGCCATAGAGGCTCGGCCGGTTCATGCCGGTCGCAGCGCTCAGATCATCGAGCGAGGTCGCGGCGAAGCCGTCGCGCCGGAACAGATCGAGCGCCTTGCCGAGCGCGACATCGGGCTCATACGCGCGCGGCCGCCCGCGGCGCTTCGGCGCAACCGGCCCCGCGATTTTGGCAGCAGTTGGCGGCCTCTTACTTTTTTGTACCATTTCGCATTTAATTCCTTGACGCGACCAATATTATCCAAGACAGTACAAAAATCAACAACGGCCGGACCCCCGCGCCAGACCCTGGAGGCACCCATGGACCTTTATTTCTCGCCCCTCGCCTGCTCGATGGCGACCCGCGTCGCGCTCTATGAAGCGGGCCAGCCGGCCAACTATCTCGAGGTCGATCCGAAGACCAAGGCAGTGCGCAACGACGGCTCCGACTTCAGCAAGGTTAACCCGCTCGGCCTGGTGCCGACGCTGCGCACCGACGACGGCGTCGTGCTGACCGAGAACGCCGCGATCCTGCAATATGTCGCCGACCAGTTTCCGCGCGCCGGCATCGGCACCGCGTCGAACGCCGAGCGTTCAAAGCTGCATCAATGGCTGTGCTTCATCGGCACCGAGCTGCACAAGGGCCTGTTCCTGCCGCTGCTCGACAAGAAGGCGCCGCCGGAAGCCAAGACCTATGCGCTGGAGAAGTACGTCTCGCGGCTCGACTATCTCGAGGACCACCTGAAGGGCCGCGACTACCTGCTCGATCATTTCAGCGTCGCCGACGCCTATCTCGTCACCGTGATCAACTGGACCATGGCAACGCCGCCGATCGAGCTCGCGAAATGGCCGGCGCTGAAGGCCTATTACGAGCGCCTGCGCGCCCGTCCCTCGGTCGCGAAGGCGATCGCGGAGGAGTTCGAACTCTACAAGGCCGAGATCGCGCGGCATAAGGCTGCGGCGTAGGGTTTCTTACGACGGAGGCACTGTCTTCTCTCCCTCTCCCCGTTCTTACGGGGAGAGGGTTGGGGTGAGGGGCTGCTTCCGCGAGTTGCGAATGCGGTGAGACCTGTACCCCCTCACCCGGATCGCATCTTGCGATGCGATCCGACCTCTCCCCGCAAGCGGGGCGAGGTGAAGGGGTGCCGCGGTCAGCATCCTCGGCAAATCGAAAGCTTGCGCTTATCGAGCTCCCCGGCTGCAGGCTTCCCCTTCCCGCCGGGAGGGGACGGCATCTCTAGAAACACCGGCATGAAGTATTTCCATTCATCGTAGTATTCGGCCGGCAAGGAATATGGCTGGCATAGCGTGATCGCTTGCAGCGCGCTCTTGCGATAGGCTTGGGAGTAGTCTGACACGGCCGGACTGTTCTGCGACGACACCGACGGTTGCTCCGCCAGCGAGCCCTCGCGCGTCAGCCTGATCTCGAGAACCAACTTTATGTTCGCTGCCTCGTCCCCAACGGGGGCAGGTTTACGTCAACACTTGGTGACCTGAGAGCGAAACAGCGGCCCCCATTTTGCGGAATGGTCTGCGCTGCTCTGCGCAGCCGCGGGCTGGGCAAGGATGAGAGCAGTCGCGAGCAAGAGGCCTGCCAGCACTACGGCTGTAGAACGTTCAATTGGCATGTAATGGATCCGGCGGACGCGGTGAGGTTACAATCGCCGACCAGCATAAATCAGCCCTCTTCGAGACGCGCAAACGTTTTCGATGAGTCCCCACAACGACCCGTAGCCCCGGATGGAGCGCAGCGCGATCCGGGATCGACCGCACAACAGGAGAGATCGTCCCGGATCTCGCTTCGCTCCATCCGGGCTACAAGGCTACGGAGAGCCGATCAGAACGGCTCCTGCCCCAGGCCCGGCACGTCGGCCGGACGCGGGCCCGGGGCGGGCCAATGGAAGCGGCGGTCCTTCTCCGAGATCGCGATGTCGTTGATCGAGGCCTCGCGGCGGCGCATCAGGCCGTGCTCGTCGAACTCCCACTGCTCGTTGCCGTAGGAGCGAAACCAGTTGCCGCCGGCATCGTGCCATTCGTACTGGAAGCGGACTGCGATGCGGTTGCCGTCGAACGCCCAGAGATCCTTGATCAGGCGATACTCCTGCTCCTTTTCCCATTTGCGGGTCAGGAAGGCCACGATCGCTTCGCGGCCCTGAAACACCTCGGAGCGGTTACGCCAGCGGCTGTCCTCGGTATAGGCGCCGGCAACCCGAACCGGGTCGCGCGAATTCCAGGCGTCCTCCGCCATGCGCGCTTTCTGCGCGGCGGTCTCGCGGGTGAAGGGTGGTAGCGGCGGGCGTGACATTGGCGATCCCTCGTTGTTTACAGCGCAATCTAGCGCTGCGTCCCAAAGAGTCGATGGGGCGTTTCCTATCGCCCGATAGTTGGAGCCTATTCCGTTCCGATTGTATCGGAACGGGGCTCCGGATTCGTGTTTTGACGCGTTTTCTTCACGCGAACCGGTACCCACTTCGCTCGAAAACGCTCTAAGCCAGATCGGCCTTCATCAGCGCGCGAATAGCCTTCGGAATCGGCTGCGCGCGGCCGCCGCTGATGAAGGCGACGCGGACCTCGGCCTTCACAAGCACGTCATCGCCGCGCCGGACTTCCTGAGCGAGCATGATGGAGGCGCCCTTCACCGCGATCGGCCAGGTCACGACGTCGAGCACGTCGTCCATCCGCGCCGGCTTGAGGAAGTCGAGCGTCATCGAGCGCACGACAAAGGCGAAGCCGCCGGTCTCCTCCTGCGCTTCATCGAACAGCGCCTGCTGCTCGGCGCCCATCAGGCGGAGATGATTGGTGCGGCCGCGCTCCATGAAGCGCAGGTAATTGGCGTGATAGACGATGCCGGAAAAATCGGTGTCTTCGTAATAGACGCGGACCTGCATATGGTGGCGGCCGTCGCGGATCTGGCCGTCGAGAATGGGTGAGGTCATTTGCAGCCCCCGATTGCGCAAGACTTTGGTTCGTATTGCGCAAAATCGCCGGCCGACGCAAGCACGGTCGGGAAATCTTGGGATCGGCTGGCGATCTGGATCAGGCGACCTTCTGGAATACCTTGTTTCTGACGACCTCTTGGTACCGATGATCTGTTCTGACCAGGTCGTCAACGATCATCTTGACTTGAAAAGCGTCGATCTGCTCATCGGTATATTGATCGCCGATTGCCGGAATTTTCGTCGGATCGAGTGACGATCCCCTCAGACGCCATTCATAGTCGTCGAAATCCATGTAACCGCCAACCTTGAGCAGTTTGTCGCACAAGAAGTAGTTCAAAGCGTCGACTGCGACCGTGTGCGCGCCGTCGAGAAAGCAATAATCATAGATCGGAGCGCCCTCATACTGCCTGATCAGCTTCATGAGAGACCAGTTGTAGGAATCGTTGAACTTCTGGGTGTTGCCGAAATATGAGATCTTGTTGGGGTAGGCGCTGAGCTTTGTCTCCGCGCGCTGGACCGCATCGTTGAAATCAAAAAGATGCAGCTCACACTCGGGAAACAGCTGGCAGACGTTTCTTGCGGTATCCGCCATGTAGATTCCAAATTCGGCGTAACGGAACGGCTGCTCCCGGCCGAAAACGGTTTTCATGAACTCGTAGGTGCCTGTCGTCCCCTGAACGCCGACGACGAGCTTCTTGGGATACCAATCCTGCATTTTGCGCAATCCCTCCCGCTACCTTAGGGTGAAGGGTACCGCCCACAGAAATATGCGGCAACTTACCATCCTTCATCGCGGCCATGTCGAAAGGCGCCACTCCGGAACCGGAACGGATACAGCAGTTACTTTCGACGGAACCGCCGTCGGCCCGCATCCGATGCGCAGCTCTCGCCCACGCAAGCGCGCTCAGGACACCATTGGCCCCTTTGCGCCGAGCGTGACCTGCACGATCTCGGGCGGCACGCCGAGGCGGAACGGCATGATGCTGCAGCCGAGGCCGCCGGAGACGACGACGTCGCATTTCAGCTTGATATGGCCATAGGCGAGCCGCATGCCGTGCTTCACCGGCACCGCCGGCGACCAGCCGAGCAACCTGACCTGCCCACCATGGGTGTGGCCGGACAGCTGCAACGCGACGCGCGAGGGCACCCGGAGCGCGACGTCGGGCTCATGCGCGAGCAGGATCACCGGCGCGTCGTCTGTGACCTTGGCAAGCGTCGCGTTGAGATCGTCGACGCCGATGCGTGTGACCTGGCGATAGGGCCGCGCCGCCATGAAGGCGAGCTGGTCGCCGAGACCGGCGAGCCAGAACGGACGGCCGTCCTTGGCGAGCCGCACCGCGTCGTTCTCGTAGACCGGAATCCCCGCCCATTCCAGCGCGCGGCGCGCCAGCGGGATGCCGCGCCCCAGGCGCTGTACCGCCTTGTCTTCCCAGTAGTCGTGGTTGCCGAGCACGGCGTGTACGCCGAGCGGCGCCTTCAGGCCCTTCAGCACCGCGGCCCAGTCGGAGGCCGGAATGAAGCGGGTGACGTGGCGCAGCCCGGCGACATAGTCGCCGAGCAGCACGATGATGTCGGGGTTCAGACCGTTCGTCCGCTCGACGATCTCAGCGATGCGATCGAGCGACATCCAGGGATCGCAGGCGTGGATGTCGGCGAGCGCGGCGATCTTGAGCGGAAAATCCGCCGGCCATTGCCGCGGCGACAGATCGTAGCGCGTGAGCGCGAGGCGAACGACCGGCTCGCTCAAGCCATAGGCCGCGGTCGAAGCGCTGGCGGCGGTCAACCCGCCGAACCCGCGCAGAAAATGACGACGTGAAATCATGGACGTGTGATCGGTGATGCCTGGCGCTTGTCGAAAACGCTCTGAGTGATCATAGGCCCTTTGATTGGAGCGAAATTGGGCCGCGTTTGTGCAGACGGCCTGCAGAGATGACGCAATGGTTAGCGCGCAAGGTTACCGGCAAGTGCGATGCGCCGCATCAACACGTCTCTTCACGACTTCGGGAGCGGAGGCCTTTGAGCATGAAGAACCGCCTCGCGCTCTTCCAGATCATGCGTCAATCCTCGTCGCCATTGCCGCCGAACAGGCCGAACTGCGAGGGGTCGCGGTTCGGCTCGGCGAGGCCGAGATGGCGGAAGGCGTGCGAGGTCAGGAGCCGGCCACGCGGAGTACGCTGCAGATAGCCGCACTGGATCAGATAGGGCTCGATGATGTCCTCGATCGCATCGCGCGGCTCCGACAGCGCCGCCGCCATGGTCTCGACGCCGACCGGCCCGCCGCCATAGTTCAACGCGATGGTGGTGAGATAGCGCCGGTCCATCGCGTCTAACCCGACGCTGTCCACCTCGAGCGCGCTCAACGCCCGGTCAGCGATGCCGCGGTCGACGGAATCGGCATCGGCGGCCGAGGCAAAGTCGCGCACCCGGCGCAACAGGCGGCCGGCGATGCGCGGCGTGCCGCGGGCGCGGCGCGCGATCTCGTTGGCGCCGTCGGCCGTCATGCCGATGTTGAGCACGCGGGCACCGCGGGTGACGATCTTCTCGAGCTCTTCCTCGGTGTAGAAGTTGAGCCGGATCGGAATGCCGAAGCGGTCGCGCAACGGATTGGTGAGCAGGCCTGCGCGCGTCGTCGCGCCGACCAGCGTGAACTTCGACAATTCGATCTTGACCGAGCGCGCCGCCGGACCCTCGCCGATGATCAGGTCGAGCTGGAAATCCTCCATCGCGGGATAGAGCACTTCCTCGACCGCTGGGCTGAGGCGATGGATCTCGTCGATGAACAGCACGTCGCGTTCTTCGAGATTGGTCAGCAGCGCCGCGAGATCGCCGGCCTTCGCAATGACAGGGCCGGAGGTGGCACGAAAGCCAACGCCGAGCTCACGCGCGACGATCTGCGCCAGCGTGGTCTTGCCGAGGCCGGGGGGACCGACGAACAGCACGTGATCGAGCGCCTCGCCGCGTTTCTTCGCAGCCTCGATGAAGATCGAGAGATTCTTGCGCGCCTGGGCCTGACCGACGAACTCCGTCAGCGACTGCGGCCGCAGCGCGGTGTCACCGACATCGTCGGAGCGGCGTTCAGGCGAGACCATGCGCGAGGGCGTATTCATGATGCGAGACTAACACGAGATTGTTCTCCCTCTCCCGGCTCTTGCGGGGAGAGGGTTGGGGTGAGGGGCTGCTTCCGCGAGCGCAATGTGTGTCGAGACCTGTACCCCCTCACCCGGATCGCATCTGCGATGCGATCCGACCTCTCCCCGCAAGCGGGGCGAGGTGAAGAACAGAGGCGCTCCAATCCACTGATCACTTCGACAGTTCCTTCAACCCCAGCCGGATCAGCTGCGCGGTCTCGGCCTTCTCACCGGCGCTGCGCGAGGCGGCGGCGATGGCGGCGGCGGCCTGCGGCTGGCCGTAGCCGAGATTGACCAGCGCCGAGATCGCGTCGGTGACAGGACGTGGCGCGCGGTTGTTGTCGATCGCGCCTGACAGTTGCACCACCGCGGGATCGACATCGGCAAAGCCTGGCGCCTTGTCCTTCAATTCGCTGACGATGCGCTCGGCGACCTTCGGCCCGACTCCCGGCGTCCGCGCCACCGCCGCCTTGTCGCGCAGCGCGATGGCGTTGGCGAGATCGGTCGGCGGCAGCGTGCCGAGCACCGCGAGCGCGACCTTGGCGCCGACCCCCTGCACGGTCTGCAGCAGGCGAAACCATTCGCGCTCGTGATCGCTGCGAAAGCCGAACAGTTTGATCTGATCCTCGCGGACATAGGTCTCGATCGAGAGCACGGCGACGCCGCCTGGCGACGGCAACGCCTGCAACGTGCGGCCCGCGCAGTGCACCTGATAGCCGACGCCGCCGACGTCGAGGATCACGTAATCCTCGCCATAGGAATCGATCAGGCCCTTCAGCTTGCCGATCATAGGCTCGCCACCCTGAGCCGCAGCGCGGTGCTCTGGCGGTGATGGGCGTGGGTGATCGCGACCGCGAGCGCGTCCGCGGCGTCGGCGGACGGCGGCTCGGCTTTCGGCAGCAGGATCTTCAGCATCACCTGGATCTGGTTCTTCTCGGCATGTCCGGCGCCGACCACGGTCTTCTTGACCTGGTTCGGCGCGTATTCGGCGACCGAGATACCGAACATTGCGGGCGCCAGCATGGCGACGCCGCGCGCCTGGCCGAGCTTCAGGGTGGCAACGCCGTCCTTGTTGACGAAGGTCTGCTCGACCGCCGCCTCCGCAGGCTTGTAATCGCCGAGCACGGCGGCCAGCCCCTCATGGATTGCAAGCAGCCGGCTCGCCAGCGGCAGATCGTCCGGCGGCTCGACCGAACCGCAGGCGATATAGACGAGACGATTGCCTTCGGTCTCGATCACCCCCCAGCCGGTGCGGCGGAGACCCGGATCGATACCGATGATGCGGACGGGAGAGCGAATCGGCTGGGATGTCATGGGCTAGTGATACCGCCTGCGCCGGGAGAACGAAACACAAACGGAGCCTCATCCCCTGCCGCGGTCGTCGTACTCGACCCACTTGTCATCCCCGCCTAGTGCGCAATTGCGCACGGGAGCGGGGGATCCAGTACGCCGCGGCTTCTCGGATCAAATGCATGTCTCTGGAATGCTGGGTCGCCCGGTCCAGCCGGGCGACGACAGCAGTGCAAGCGACTAGCCGCCCATCTTCGCGATCAGCGCGTCGGACACCTCGAAATTGGCGAACACGTTCTGGACGTCGTCGTGCTCGTTGAGCAGGTCCATCAGCTTCAGCAGCTTTTCGCCGGTCTCGTCGTCGACCGCGACGGTGTTCTGCGGCTTCCAGGTCAGCGCCGCCTTGCGCGGCTCGCCGAACTTCGCTTCCAGCGCTTTTGCGACTTCGCGGAAGGTGTCCTGCGAGGCGTAGACCTCGTGGCCGCCTTCGCTGGAGACCACGTCGTCGGCGCCGGCCTCGATCGCGGCGTCCAGCATGGCGTCGTCGGAGGCGACCTTGGCGTCGTATTCGATGATGCCGGTGCGGTCGAACATAAAGGCGACCGAGCCGGTTTCGCCGAGATTGCCGCCCGACTTGGTGAAGAAGGAGCGGATATCGGAAGCGGCGCGGTTGCGGTTGTCGGTCAGCGCCTCGACGATGACTGCGACGCCGCCGGGGCCATAGCCCTCGTAGCGGATCTCGTCATAGTTCTCGCCTTCATTGCCGGCGGCCTTCTTGATGGCACGGTCGATATTGTCCTTGGGCATGTTCTCGGCGCGGGCCGCGACCACGGCGGCGCGCAGCCGCGGATTCATCGCCGGGTCCGGGGTGCCGAGCTTGGCCGCCACGGTGATTTCGCGGGCCAGCTTGCCGAAAAGCTTCGACTTCTGGGCATCCTGCCGGCCCTTGCGGTGCATGATGTTCTTGAATTGGGAATGGCCGGCCATGCGACGTCTCTTCGGAGCTTAGGGTCTGAACAGGGATGGAAAACGCGGCCTTATAGGCCCCTCACGGTCAAAATCAAAGGATCGGCGGGGCCCTCCGGCAGAGCAATACTACCGCAAGCCGGAATATGAGGCACTTGTTAACCATGACTTCATGCCCGGGTGCGAGGATCGCCCCGTCCCGCCGCAACTTTCCACAGCCCCCAAAGAGCCCACATGGCGTTCGGTTTGTTTCGAAAGCAAGTGCCGGAGCCGGCTGCGCCGGCCGTCGCGCCGCAGGTTCCAACCGCGGCCGCAACCCTTGAGGTCTCGACCGAGACTGATTCGGCCAAGGATTCCTCCAAGGAGATCCTGGAATTGCTGGAACTCGAGCTCGGCGCGATGATCCGCCAGCTCGAACGCGCCGCGAGCTCGGTCGCCGACGGCGCCGAGGCGACGGCAGCCAAGCTCGCCACGATCCGCACCCGCACCGACGCGCTGACCGGCCGCAGCAGCGATGCGCAGAGCACCGCGACGACGTTCTCGCAAGCCGCCGACCGCTTCACCCACTCCGCCGAGGGCATCGGGGCACAGGTGCGCAGCGCGAGCCAGCTCGCCGACGACGCCGCGGCCGCGGCGCGCGAGGCCACCGCCAATGTCGATCGCCTGCGCGAATCCTCGGCCGCGATCGGCAACGTCGTCAATCTGATCGCACAGATCGCGCGGCAGACCACGCTGCTCGCGCTGAACTCGACGATCGAGGCGGCGCGCGCCGGTGCCGCCGGCAAGGGCTTTGCGGTGGTCGCAACCGAGGTCAAGGCGCTGGCGGTGCAGACCCAGAGCGCGACCGAGGAGATCACCCGCAAGATCGAGGCGTTGCAGAAGGATGCCACCGGATCGGCGGACGCGGTGCACCGCATCTCCCAGGCGATCGAAAAGATCCGCCCGGTGTTCGAGAACGTCAACGGCGCGGTTGCCGAGCAGAATGAAATCACCGGCGAGATGGGCCAGAACGCCGACTCCGCCTCGCACTTCATCGTCTCGGTCGGCACCAGCGCCGGCGAGATCGACAGTGCAACGCGCGAAGCCGCCGCGCATGGCGACAATGTCGCCAGGGCCGGCAAGGCGGTGACCGCCTTCGCCCAGAAGCTGAAAGCGCGCTGCGCGGTGCTGCTGCGCCAGGACGAGCGCGGCGATCCGCGCAAGAACGAGCGCCTGCCCTGCAGCCTCAAGATCGAGATCACGACCGCGCGCGGCATCATCACCGCGCCGGTCTACGAGATCGCGATGGACGGCATTTTGATCGGCGGCGCCGATGCCGGGAAGCTGCCGGTGCAGGAGACCCTGAACGCGACATTGCAGGAGATCGGCGCGTGCCGGATCCGGGTCGGCGAGCGCTCCAAGGCAGGCAGCCAGGCCCGCTTCGAGGCGGCAACCGCCGAGCTGCGCGAAAAAATCGAAGACCGGATGTGGGCGATCCACGAGGAGAACGCCGAGCTCGTCACCCGCGCGATCGAAGCCGGCAGCACGCTGGGCAAGATGTTCGAGAACGGGCTGGCGAGCGGCGCGATTACGATCGCCGACATGTTCGACACCGACTATGTCGAGATCGCAGGCACCAACCCGGTGCAGTACCGCACCAAAATGCTGGACTGGGCGGAGCGCACGCTGCCGGCGTTCCAAGAGGCGTTCCTCGCCAGGGACAAGCGGATGGCATTCTGCGTGATGATCGACCAGAACGGCTATCTGCCCGTCCACAACAAGCTCTACTCGCAGCCGCAGCGGCCGGGCGACGTGGCTTACAACACCGCCAACAGCCGCAACCGCCGCATCTTCAACGACGCCGCGGGCCTCGCCGCCGGCCGCAACCAGCGCGCCTATCTGATCCAGACCTATGCGCGCGACATGGGAGGCGGCAACACGGTGATGATGCGCGAGATCGACGTACCGATCCGCGTGCGCGGCCGGCACTGGGGCGGGTTCCGCACCGCCTACAAGCTTTGAACGCTTCGTAGCGACAAAAGGCCCGAGTGCGCGCTCAGGCAAGACCGGCAGCGCGAATCACGCTTTAGGGTTGGAATGGGGAATGCTGCGGCGGCCGACGGGCCGCTGTAACGGAGGAAGCGTCGACATGTCGGCCGCGCAGCTTGCAGTTCTGGATACGTCATCGGACCGAACGCTGGCCGAGCGGCTGGTGGACCAGCTCGCCGACCGCATCGGCGGCCTGGGGGTGGAACTCGCCGACATCGCCGGCAACGTCCAGGAGGTCGCGAACCGCGTCAGCAGCCAGTCCGAGCGCTTCCATCATTTGCAGACGACGGCCGAGACGATGGTCGCCGCCAATCACGACATCGCCAACGCATCGCAGGCGGTGCAAACGACCGCATCCGCCGCGGTCGGCCAGATCGCGGAGTCGCGCCATGTGGTCGAGACGGCGGTCAGCCATATCGCGGAGCTCGTCGCGGCGGTCGGACGGATCGAGGCGCGGCTCGCCGCGGTCGGCTCCGCGCTGAGCCAGGTCGCCAAGGTTTCCGGTTCGATCGAGGCGATCGCCAAGCAGACCAATCTGCTGGCGCTCAACGCCACCATCGAGGCGGCGCGCGCCGGCAATGCGGGCCGCGGCTTTGCGGTGGTCGCGAGCGAGGTCAAGAACCTTGCGGAAGCAACCCGCCAGGCGACGCATCAGATTTCCGATACCGTGCGCGATCTCGACGGCCAGATCGGCAGCCTGATCGGCGAGAGCAGCGATGCCTCGTTGCGCGCCAAGAGCGCCGGCGAAGGCGCCCAGCAGATTTCGGCCATCATCATGCGCGTGCAGGAAGGCTTCTCATCCGTCGGCGCCGAGATCGGCAGCGTGGCGCGCGCCGCGACCTCCAATCTCGGCCATTGCGACAGCGTGATCGCGGAGCTGAACGAGCTGGCGAAGGGCGTCGATCTCTCCTCGCGCGACCTCAAGCACGCCGACAGCCGCGTCGCGAAACTGCTCGAACTCTCCGAGAGCCTGATCGTGACCATCGCCGACAGCGGCGTGCAGACCAGCGACACGCCGCTGATCCGCGTCGTGATCGACACCGCAAGGCAGATCTCGGAGCTGTTCGAGAATGCCGTGGCGCGCGGCGAGATCACGCTCGCGCAATTGATGGACGAGAATTATCGCGAGATCGCCGGCACCAATCCGAAGCAGTACCTGACCGACTACGTCGCGTTTACCGACCGCGTGCTGCCCGCGATCCAGGATCCGATCCAGAAGAGCGATCCGCGCATCGTGTTCTGCGTCGCCTGGGCGCGCAGCGGCTATCTGCCGACCCACAATCCGAACTACCGGCAGCCGCAGGGGCCGGACCCGGTGTGGAACAACGCCAATTGCCGCAACCGCCGCCTGTTCAACGATCGCGCGGTGAGCAAGGTCGCAGCCAACAAAAAACCGTTCCTGCTGCAGACCTATCGCCGCGACATGGGCGGCGGCAATTTCGTGCTGATGAAGGACCTGTCATCGCCGATCGTCGTGAACGGCCGCCACTGGGGCGCATTCCGGATGGGTTTTCGGCAGTCGTAGTTCGTAGCCCGGATGCAGCGAAGCGCAATCCGGATCAATGCGACCGCGGAGAGATTCCCGGATTTCGTTTCGCTTCATCCGGGCTACGGCAACCTCACTTCACCCAAAACCCCGGCACCGCAGGCTCGAGCCGCCCGCCGGCGCGCACCGGCGCGACCTTCACCGCGAGCCCGGTCGCATCGTCGGTCTCGACCGCGATGCCGCTCAGTGTTGCCACGCCGCCCGCCGGCTCGAAACGGCCGGAGGGAATGCCGGTGAGGAAGCGCTGCAGCGGCTCCTCCTTCTGCATGCCGATCACCGAGTCATAGTCGCCGGTCATGCCGGCATCGCTCATATAGGCGGTGCCGCCCGGCAGCACCTGATGATCGGCGGTCGGCACGTGGGTATGGGTACCGACCACGAGGCTGACGCGGCCGTCGCAGAAGAAGCCGACGCCCTGCTTCTCGCTGGTCGCCTCGGCATGGAAATCGAGCACGATGGCATCACAGCCCTCGCGCAGCGGGCAGGCCTCGAGCTCGCGCTCGATGGCGCTGAACGGATCATTCGAGGACGGCTCCATGAAGACGCGGCCGATCGCGTTGAGGACCAGCGCGCGCTTGCCGCTCTTGGTATCGACCAGCGTGGCGCCGCGGCCGGGCGAATGGCGCGGAAAATTCAGCGGGCGGATCAGGCGCGGCGCGCGCTCGATGAAGACCAGCGCCTCCTTCTGATTCCAGGCGTGGTTGCCGAGCGTGATCGCATCGGCGCCGGCGTCGAGCAGCTCCTGATAGATCGCCTCGGTGATGCCGAAGCCGCCGGCGGAATTCTCGCCATTGACGACCACGAGATCGAGCGACCAGTCCCTGATCATGCCGGGAAGGTGGTCGGCGATGGCGGTGCGGCCGGTCCTGCCGACGACGTCACCAACGAAGAGAATTCGCAAGGCTAGCTACTCCGGAAATCGAACGTCTTGCGCTCCGTTAGCACAAAATCGAGCGGGACGTCGTGCGACAGCGCCGGAATCGCCTTGGTTTCCTGTGCAGCAAAGGCAAGTCCGACCCCGATCACATGCTTGGCCTTGCGCAGATGCGCGAAGGTATAGTCGTAATAACCGGCGCCGTAGCCGATGCGGTGACCGAGCTTGTCGAATGCCGCGAGCGGCACCAGCATCACGTCCGGATGCACCTCGGCGGCGGCCGGCGACGGCTCGGGAATGCCGAGCGGCCCGAGCATCAGCCGGTCCTGCGGCGACCAGCTGCGGAAGGTCAGCGACTGGCCGCGCGCATTGATGCAGGGCAGCGCGAGCCGCGCGCCCCTGTCGGCAAGCTTCTTCATCAACGGCGCCGGATCGAGCTCGCTGCGGATCGGCGCATAGCCCGAGACGATCATGCCCGGCGCGATCTCGAACGGCGCGCCGCGCTTGGCGAGTGCTTCGGCAGCCGTCGCGCGCTGCTCGTCGCTCAGCGCATCGCGCTTGGCGAGAGCAAGTGCCCGGAGCTCGGCCTTCGATGGAGATGCGTGCATGATCCATCTTCCGCTGTCGTCGTCTGCGACAACGGACGATCCATCATCCCAGAGACGCTAGCTTTCGTTAAGGCCAGGCCGCGGCGCACTGGACGCCCCGTATCGCGGGGCACAACACTGCTAGACAATTCAACCGCCGCAGCGCGACGACAAGGCAACAGCAAAAATCAGTGCGAAGCCGCAGAGGCCGTTGGAGCGCTCGATCCCGGAGTTCCCTACGAAAGTAGGTGGGCACCATATGTCCGGGTCCACGGACCCGGCCAGGGACAGTTCCCTAAAGGATCGATAAGGCCCCGGGGATATATGGCTCCTGACGCACGACGCAGCTTCGCGGGGGCTAATCTAGCCATCGTTGCCCCAATCCGCCAGCGGTAAGGAAGACGCAGCCGAGACTCATGCACTTCTCTCCACCCTCCCCTGGAGGGGGAGGGTCGGTACGCATGAAGCGTAGCGGAATGCGAACCGGGGTGGGGTGATCTCTCAACGCGGGCGCTACACGTGTGGAAAGACCGTCACCCCACCTCGCCGCTCATTTCATGAGCGTCGATCCTCCCCCTCCAGGGGAGGATAAGATCACCCGATGCCGGAAAATAAAATATAGATCACCCGATCGCGATGCCGCCGCCGATGGTGCGGTTGAGCACCTGCGTGGTGCGCTCGATCCGCTCCGCGGCGGCGTTGAGCGCGTTGGAGACCGCGGTCTGGGTCGCGCGGGCGCGGTCGATGGCGGCAACGCGCGCGTTGCGCAGCTGCTCGACCTCTTCCTCGAGGCTGCGGATGCGTGCGCTGGCGTCAACCAGTTCGTCGCAGGCGGTGAGCGCCGCCATCACCGTCAGCCGCGCATCGCCGATTTCGCCGAACTTGCCGCGCAGCGATTCCACGCGCTGCTGGAGATTTTCCGCGAGCTTCAGGAGCCGCACCTCCTGGCCCTCCTCGCAGGCCATCCGGTATTGCCGGCCATTGATGGTGACGTTGATGTGGCTCATCTGCTGTCTCCGCCGTCGAGCACGGCGCGAATGCTGCCGATTGCCGCGTCGAGTTTTTCCGCGATCTCGCGATTGGCGCGCTCGAGCTTGCGCGTCTTCACCAGCGATCCGTCGAGTTCGTCGGCAAGCCTGGAGCGATCGGCGCCGAGCGCCTGGATGCGGCTCGCCAATTCGTTCTCGTCGCGGTCGGCCTCGCGGCGCCGCTCCACCGAGCTCTCCAGCGCATCAAGCGCAGCCATCAGCCGCTTTGTCGCAGCATCGATATCGGCAAGCGGTGCCTCGGTATTGCCAGACCCGTTGGCGAGACGATCACTCATGACACGCGGCGTGGACCTTTCAAGTCGGTTGGCTTGGTAGCCTGCGGAAGACAGGCCTGCCGCACGGCAAAACAGGCGGTTCGGCAAGCGTTTACGGGACGAAATTTACGTGGCAAGCGAGCCCAGCGCAACGGCGGCGGAGAACTATGCACCGTTGAATGAAATAGGCGATTTCGGGCAACTTTTCCCCGTTTTGAGGCGTTCCATCGCCTTGGACTTGCGGAATTGAGGTGCTAATCCACCCCCAACCCGTAAGGCCATCCACGCGCGTATCGCGGCTGCCCGCCCGATGCGTCCAGCATCAGCTCCTCATTTTAGGCGGACTTTTCATCATGACGCAGGTCGATCACACCCGTATGGCCAATGCGATCCGTGGCCTTGCCATGGACGCCGTCGAAAAGGCGAATTCCGGCCATCCCGGCCTGCCGATGGGCGCCGCCGACATCGCGACCGTCCTGTTCACGAAATTCCTGAAATTCGATGCGGCCGACACGGCGTGGCCCGATCGCGACCGCTTCGTGCTCTCGGCCGGCCATGGCTCGATGCTGCTCTATTCGTTGCTGTACCTCACCGGCAACAAGGACATGACGCTCGACCAGCTCAAGCATTTCCGCCAGCTCGGATCGCTTACACCGGGACACCCCGAGAACTTCCACACCAAGGGCATCGAGACCACCACCGGTCCGCTCGGCCAGGGCATCGCGACCGCGGTCGGCATGGCGCTCGCCGAGAAGATGCTGGCCGCCGAGTTCGGCAAGAAGATCGTCAACCACCACACCTATGTGCTTGCCTCCGACGGCGACCTGATGGAGGGCATCTCGCAGGAAGCGATCGCGCTCGCCGGTGTCTGGCGGCTCAACAAGATGATCGTGCTGTACGACGACAACGGCATCTCGATCGACGGCCCGACCTCGATCTCCGATTCCGTCGATCAGGTGAAGCGCTTCAAGTCCGCAGGTTGGGCCGCCGAATTGATCGACGGCCAGGATCCGCAGGCGATCGCCGCTGCAATCACCCGCGCGCAGAAATCCAACAAGCCCTCGATGATCGCCTGCAAGACCACGATCGGGTACGGCGCGCCGCACAAGGCCGGCACCGCCAAGGCGCATGGCGAAGCGCTCGGCGCCGACGAGCTCAAGGCGGCAAAGGAGAAGCTCGGCATCTCGCTCGAGCCGTTCTCGGTGCCCGACGACGTGCTGAACGCCTGGCGCGAGGCAGGCGCCCGCGGCGCCGCCGAGCACAAGGCGTGGGACGAGCAGTTCGCGCAGCTCGGCAGCCGCAAGCGCGCCGAGTTCGAACGCCGCATTCGCCACGAGCGGCCGCAGTCGCTCGCCAAGGGGCTGCGCGCCTTCAAGAAGGGGCTCCTGGAAAATCCGCTCAACGTCGCGACCCGCAAATCGTCGGAAGCCGCGATCGAGGTGATTGCGGCTGCGATGCCGATGGAATTCGTCGCCGGCTCCGCCGACCTCACCGGCTCCAACAACAACAAGGCGAAGTCGGCGACGGCGTTCGGCGCCAAGACGCCGAAGGGCCGCTTCATCCATTACGGCGTCCGCGAGCACGGCATGGCGGCATGCCTCAACGGCATCTTCCTGCATGGCGGCTTCGCGCCGAACGGCGCCACCTTCCTGGTGTTCACCGACTACGCGCGCGGCGCGATGCGGCTGTCGGCGCTGATGGGCACCGGCGTCGTCTATGTCATGACCCATGACTCGATCGGCCTCGGCGAAGACGGCCCGACGCACCAGCCGGTCGAGCATCTCTCCGCGCTCCGCGCGATGCCCAACATGCGCGTGTTCCGTCCCTGCGACGCGGTCGAGACCGCCGAGTGCTGGGAACTGGCGCTCAACCGCGTCGACGGACCGACGGTGCTGGCGCTGACTCGCCAGAACCTGCCGCAGCTCCGCACCACGGCGCCGAACGACAACCCGTGCAGCCACGGCGCCTATGAGCTGGTCGCGGCGCAGGGTGACGCAAAAGTGTCATTGTTCGCGTCGGGTTCCGAGGTCCAGATCGCGGTCGAGGCGCAGAAGCAGCTCGCCGGACGCGGCATCGCGACGCGGGTGGTCTCGGTCCCGTCGCTGGAATTGCTGCTGGCACAGCCCGCCGAACGGCAAAATGCCATTATCGGCAACGCCCCAGTCAAGATCGCGATCGAGGCCGCGGTGCGCTGGGGCTGGGATGCCGTGATCGGCCATGACGGCGAATTCATCGGCATGCACGGATTCGGCGCCAGCGCCCCGGCGAAGGACCTTTTCCCGCATTTCGGCATTACTGCTGAAGCCGTCGTTAACGCTGCCACGAAGCGCGTCTGACGCTGGCCTGACACCTGTCGGCCAAGGTTGAGCTTGTCGCAAAAAAGGATTACCTAAGCTCCATCTTTTCCGTACGCGCCCGGCCGAACCGGGCGTTCCGCCGTAAAAACCTCGTGGGAGCGCTCCCGCGGGGCTGACAACAGCATTAGAGGAGACGAGCATGGCAATCCGCGTCGCGATCAACGGGTTTGGGCGTATCGGCCGCAACATTCTGCGCGCCATCGCCGAGTCCGGCCGCAAGGACATCGAGGTGGTCGGCATCAACGACCTCGGCCCGGTCGAGACCAACGCACACCTGCTGCGCTTCGATTCCGTGCACGGCCGCTTCCCCGGCACCGTCACGGTCGACGGCGACACGATCAGCCTCGGCGACAACAAGATCAAGGTTTCGGCCGAGCGCGATCCCTCCAAGCTGCCGTGGAAGGCGCTCGGCGTCGACGTCGCGCTGGAATGCACCGGCATCTTCACCGCGAAGGACAAGGCCTCCGCGCACCTCACAGCCGGCGCCAAGCGCGTGCTGGTCTCGGCGCCCGCCGACGGTGCTGACGCCACCATCGTCTACGGCGTCAACCACGACACGCTGACCAAGGATCACCTGGTGATCTCGAACGGCTCCTGCACCACCAACTGCCTCGCGCCGGTCGCCAAGGTCCTGAACGACACCGTCGGCATCGAGACCGGCTTCATGACCACGATCCATGCCTATACCGGCGACCAGCCGACGCTCGACACCCTGCACAAGGATCTCTATCGCGGCCGCGCTGCGGCGATGTCGATGATCCCGACCTCGACCGGTGCCGCGAAGGCGATCGGCCTCGTGCTGCCCGAGCTGAAGGGCAAGCTCGACGGCGTCTCGGTCCGCGTTCCGACCCCGAACGTTTCCGTGATCGACCTCAAGATCGTCGCCAAGCGCGCAACCGACGTCAAGGAGATCAACGAGGCGATGAAGCGTGCGTCCGAGCAGCAGCTCAAGGGCATCCTCGGCTACACCAACGCGCCGAACGTCTCGATCGACTTCAACCACGATCCGCACTCGTCGACCTTCCACATGGACCAGACCAAGGTGCAGAACGGCAACTTCGTGCGCGTGATGTCCTGGTACGACAATGAGTGGGGCTTCTCGAACCGTATGGCGGACACCGCCGTCGCGATCGGCAAGCTGGTTTAAGTTCGACTGTTCGTGATGCCCGGCTCACCGCCGGGCATCTGCGTCTTTGCCGCTCCGTCATTCCGGGATGGTCCGCAGGACCAGACCCGGAATCTCGAGATTCCCCGATGCGCAATTGCGCATCTGAGGTTCGATGCTCCGCATCGCCCCGGAATGACCCCAGGAGTTCGACACCCCCCATGACAAAATCGTTCCGCACCCTCGACGACGTCAACGTGAAGGGCAAGCGCGTGCTGCTGCGCGTCGACCTCAACGTCCCCATGGAAAATGGCCGCGTCACCGACGCCACCCGGCTCGAGCGCGTGGCCCCCACCATCACCGAAATTTCCGACAAGGGCGGCAAGGTTATCCTGCTCGCTCATTTCGGCCGCCCCAAGGGACGCGATCCCAAGGAATCGCTGAAGCCGGTCGCCGAAGCGCTGTCGAAAGTGATCAAGCGCCCGGTCGGCTTCGCCGAGGACTGCATCGGCGAGCCTGCGGCCGCCGCTGTCGCGGCCCTCAAGGACGGCGACATCCTCTGCCTGGAAAACACCCGTTTCCATAAGGAAGAGGAGAAGAACGACGCCGGCTTCGTTGCAGAGCTCGCCAAGCTCGGCGACATCTGGGTCAACGACGCCTTCTCCGCCGCGCATCGCGCCCACGCCTCGACCGAAGGCCTCGGCCACAAGCTTCCCGCCTATGCCGGCCGCACCATGCAGGCCGAGCTCGACGCGCTCGGCAAGGCGCTGGAAGCGCCGACCAAGCCGGTGATCGCGATCATCGGCGGCGCCAAGGTCTCGACCAAGATCGACCTCCTGGAAAACCTCGTGAGCAAGGTCGACGCGCTGGTGATCGGCGGCGGCATGGCCAACACCTTCCTGCACGCGCAGGGCGTCGCCGTCGGCAAGTCGCTCGCCGAAAAGGATCTTGCCCCGACCGCGCTGCGGATCATGGAAAAGGCCAACGCCGCCAACTGCGCCATCATCCTCCCCGTCGACGCTGTCGTCGCCAACCAGTTTGCCGCCAACGCGCCGTCGCATGCCTATGGCCTCGATGCGATCCCGGCCGACGGCATGATCCTCGACGTCGGTCCGCAATCGATCGCGCGCATCCATGCCGCGATCGACGACGCGGCGACGCTGGTCTGGAACGGACCGCTCGGCGCCTTCGAGCTGACGCCGTTCGACCGCGGCACCGTGGTGTCGGCCAAGCATGCCGCCGAACGCACCAAGGCCAGGAAGCTGATCTCGGTCGCCGGCGGCGGCGACACCGTCGCGGCGCTGAACCAGGCGGGCGTGGGCGGCGATTTTTCCTACGTCTCGACCGCGGGCGGCGCGTTTCTTGAATGGATGGAAGGCAAGCCGCTGCCGGGCGTCGAAGTTCTGAAAAACCGTTGATCCAGAGCATGATCCGGAAAAGTGTGAAGCGGTTTTCCGAAGAGATCATGCTCAAACAAAGAGCAAAAGCGCGATGAAAATGAGCTCATCGCGCTTCACATCCACGAACTTGCACTACAGGGAGAAATGGAATGGCTCGCATAACGTTGCGGCAACTGCTCGACCACGCGGCCGAGCATGATTACGGCGTACCTGCCTTCAACATCAACAACATGGAACAGGCGCTGTCGATCATGGCGGCAGCCTCCGAGGTCGACGCGCCCGTCATCATCCAGGCTTCGCGCGGCGCGCGGTCCTACGCCAACGACGTCATGCTCAAGCACATGATGGACGCCGTCACCGAGATCTACCCGCAGATCCCGGTCTGCGTACATCTCGACCACGGCAACGAGCCCGCCACCTGCATGACCGCGATCCAGTCCGGCTTCACCTCGGTCATGATGGACGGCTCGCTGAAGGCCGACGGCAAGACCCCCGGCGACTGGGACTACAATGTCGGCGTCACCAAGACCGTGACCGGCATGGCCCATCTCGGCGGCATCTCGGTGGAAGGCGAGCTCGGCGTGCTCGGCTCGCTCGAGACCGGCATGGGCGACAAGGAAGACGGCCATGGCGCCGAGGGCAAGCTGTCGCACGACCAGCTGCTGACCAACCCGGACGAGGCCGTGAAGTTCGTCAAGGAAACCAAGGTTGACGCGCTGGCGATCGCGATGGGCACCTCGCACGGCGCCTACAAGTTCACCCGCAAGCCCGACGGCAACATCCTCGCCATGAACGTGATCGAGGAAATCCATCGCAAGCTGCCGAACACGCATCTGGTGATGCACGGCTCCTCGTCGGTACCGCAGGAGCTGCAGGAGATCATCAACGCCAATGGCGGCAAGATGAAGCCGACCTGGGGCGTGCCGGTCGCCGAGATCCAGCGCGGCATCAAGAACGGTGTGCGCAAGATCAACATCGACACCGACAACCGGATGGCGATGACCGGCCAGATCCGCAAGGTGCTGAAGGACAATCCGGAAGAGTTCGATCCGCGCAAGTACCTGAAGCCCGCGATGGAGGCGATGACCAAGCTGTGCAAGCAGCGCCTGCAGGAGTTCAACACCGCGGGCCAGGCCAGCAAGATCAAGAAGGTGCTGACTACGGCGGAAATGGCCAAGCGCTACGCCGCGGGCCAGCTCGACCCCAAGGTTGCCTGACGTATCTCTCCCTCTCCCCGCCCTTCGCGGGGAGAGGGTTGGGGTGAGGGGCTTCCACGAGCGGCGAATGCGGTTAGACCTGTACCCCCTCACCCGGATTGCATCTAGCGATGCGACATAGCCGAAGCTCGACTTCGGCGTTCTTTGCCGACGGCCGCCGAAGGCGGCCTATGCCTCTCCCCGCAAGCGGGGCGAGGTGAACAGAACAAGCCAAATCTACGCGCGATCTCAGCCGCGACGAACGTTTTCTAGGCATTTGCCCGAGAACCGCCTATTTTGGTTTGCAAAGGCAATGGCTCTGGAGGACGCCCCGATGAACCTCTCCGACCTCAACAAAATCGCGCTTGCCATGGTCACCCCGGGCAAGGGCATTCTCGCCGCCGACGAATCCTCCGGCACCATCAAGAAGCGGTTCGACGCCATCAAGGTCGATTCGACCGAGGACAATCGCCGTGACTATCGCGAGATGCTGTTCCGCTCGCAGGAGGCGATGAGCAAGTACATCTCCGGCGTCATCCTTTACGACGAGACGATCTGGCAGAATGCCAAGGACGGCACGCCGCTGGTCAAGCTGATCGAGCAGGCCGGCGCGATCCCCGGCATCAAGGTCGACGAGGGCACGCAGGCGCTGCCGAACTGCCCAGGCGAACTCGTCACCGTCGGCCTCGACAAGCTCGCCGAGCGGCTGAAGAAATATTACGAGCGCGGTGCGCGCTTTGCGAAGTGGCGCGCCGTGATCGATATCGGACCGCGAATCCCGACCCAGACCGCGATCCGTGCCAACGCCCATGCGCTGGCGCGCTACGCCGCGCTGTGCCAGGCCGCGCAGATCGTCCCGATCGTCGAGCCGGAGGTGCTGATGGACGGCGATCATGACATCGACCGCTGCTACGAGGTGACGCAGCGCGTGCTGAACCGCACCTTCCAGGAATTGCGGGTGCAGCGCGTCGCGCTCGAAGGCATGATCCTGAAGCCGAACATGGCGATCTCGGGCAAGAAGTGCCCGAAGCAGGCGCCGGTGCAGGAAGTCGCCGAGAAGACCATCCGCCTGCTCAAGAGCTGCGTGCCGGCCGCGGTGCCCGGCATCGCCTTCCTCTCCGGCGGCCAGAGCGACGAGGAAGCGACCGCGCATCTCGACGCCATGAACAAGATCGGCAATTTGCCCTGGCGGCTGACCTTCTCCTACGGCCGCGCGCTGCAGGCGGCGCCGCAGAAGGCGTGGTCCGGCAAGCCCGACAACGTCCCCGCGGGCCAGCGCGCCTTCTCGCATCGCGCCCGGATGAACGGGCTCGCGAGCACCGGCAATTGGGAAGCCGGCCTCGAGAAACAGGCGGCATAGTTGGCGACCAAGCCCGTTCCGCCGCGGCCGACGCCGCGCCTCTATCTGGCAACGCCGGCGGTCGATGAGCCTGCGCGGCTTGCGGCCGAGCTCACCGAGCTGCTTGCCGCGGCCGATGTCGCGGCCGTGCTGGTGCGGCTGCGCGAGAGCGATCCGCGCAGCATGATCTCCACCATCAAGGCGCTGGGGCCCGCGATCCAGAACGCCGGCGCGGCGCTGCTGATCGACGGTCATCCCGATATCGTGGCCCGCGCCGGCGCCGACGGCGCGCATCTGACCGGCGTCGCCGCGATGGAAGAGGCGATGCCGTCGCTGAAACCCGACCGCATTGTCGGCGTCGGCGGGCTCGCGACCCGCCACGATTCCATGGCCGCGGGCGAAGCCGGCGCCGACTATGTACTGTTCGGCGAGCCCGACGCCAACGGACAGCGGCCCTCGCGCGAGGCCATCGCCGAGCGGCTGGAGTGGTGGGACGAATTGTTCGAGCCGCCCTGCATCGGCTTTGCAACCTCGCGCGAGGAAGCCGAGACGTTCGCGGCGGCCGGCGCGGATTTCGTGCTGGTCGGAAACTTCATCTGGTCCGATCCGCGCGGCGCCAAGGCGGCGCTTGTCGAGATCGGAGAGGCGATTGCGCGGGCGCATGCCGGCACATTCGGCAAGGCCAAGGCCGACGGAAAGGCCGAGGGATGACGCCGGAATGAAATGCCTGCGTCCGATAGCTGTTGCGCTCGGCTGCACGATGCTGGCGAGCGGCGCGATGGCGCAGCTCTCGATCACGCCGCCGGCACAGACGCCGCCCGCGAAGAAGGAGGCTGCGAAGCCGAAGGTGCATTCGCCGGTCGCGAAGAAGCCGACGCCGAAGCCCGCCGCCTCCGCGACGCCGAAGCCTGCCGCATCTCCGACGCCCTCGCCGACCCCGACCCAGGCCGTCGACGATCCCAATGTCGACCTCGTCTACGGCGCCTATCAGCGCGGCATGTACAAGACCGCGTTCGATCTCGCGACCGCGCGCGCGCAGAACAACAACGATGCCAAGGCCATGACGATGCTGGGCGAGCTCTATGCCAATGGGCTCGGCGTCAAGCGCGACTACGTCAAGGCCGACGAGTGGTACAAGCGCGCCTCCGATGCCGGCGACCGCGAGGCGATGTTCGCGCTCGCCATGATGAAGATCGCGGGCCGCGGCGGCGCCGTCGACAAGGACGCCGCGGTCAAGCTGCTGGCGTCGTCGGCCAAGCTCGGCGAGCCGAAGGCGGCCTATAATCTCGCGCTGCTCTATCTCGACGGCCAGACCCTGCCGCAGGACCTCCGCCGCTCCGCCGAGCTGTTGCGCATGGCCGCCGACGCCGGCAGCCCCGAGGCGCAATACGCGCTCGCGACCTTCTACAAGGAAGGCACCGGCGTGCCGAAGGACCTCGAGAAGGCGGCGCGGCTGCTGCAGGCCGCCTCGCTGGCCGACAATGTCGATGCCGAGGTCGAATATGCCATCGCGCTCTACAACGGCTCCGGCACGCCGCGGAACGTGCCGGCGGCGGTGGCGCTGCTGCGCAAGGCGGCCCGGCAGAACAGCGCGATCGCGCAAAACCGCCTCGCCCATGTGCTGGCGACCGGCGCCGGCGCCCCGGTGGACAAGGTCGAGGCGCTGAAATGGCACACGGTCGCCAAGACCGCCGGCAAGGGCGACCCCGATCTCGACGACATCCTCGCCGATATGAGCCCGGAAGACCGCGCCAAGGCCGAGGCAGCCGCGCGAAAATGGATCGGAAACAACGTCAAATGACGCCTTGACGGCGCCACTTCCAGAGGGCACCCAGTCCGAAACCCAGGGCGCCACAGGCCGTTTCCCGTCATCCTGAGGTGCGAGCGGAGCGAGCCTCGAAGGATGCACGGCCCCGGACCGGGCCGTCGATGCTTCGAGACGCGCGTTCCGCGCTCCTCAGGATGACGGGCAGGGTCTTGCTACGCTGCCCGATCGATTTCCAACGCTCGAAAGCCACCAGCTTCCATCATGCTCTATTCCGCTCTCATCAATGTCATGGTCAAGGCCGCGCGCCGCGCCGGCCGCAGCCTCAAGCGCGACCTCGGCGAGATCGAACATCTCCAGGTGTCGCTGAAGGGGCCGGCAAACTTCGTCTCGCTCGCCGACAAGCGCGCCGAGGAGATGCTCTACACCGACCTCGAGAAGGCCCGGCCCGGCTACGGGTTCGTCGGCGAGGAAGGCGGCAAGCGCGAAGGCTCTGACAAGAGCCACACCTGGATCGTCGATCCCCTGGACGGCACCACCAACTTCCTGCACGGCATCCCGCAATTCGCGATCTCGATCGGGCTGAAGCGCGAGGACACCGTGATCGCCGGCGTGATCTACAATCCCGCCAATGACGAGCTCTACATCGCCGAGCGCGGCAAGGGCGCGTTCCTCAACGACCAGCGGCTGCGCGTCGCCGGCCGCCGCCAGCTCAACGAATGCGTTGTCGCCTGCGGCCTGCCGCATATCGGCCGCGGTAACCACCAGCTGGCGCTGCAGGAGATGGCGGCGCTGCAGACCAAGGTCGCGGGCTTCCGCCGCTTCGGCGCCGCCTCGCTCGACCTCGCCTTTGTCGCTGCCGGCCGGCTCGACGGCTATTGGGAGCGCAATCTGCAGGCCTGGGACGTCGCGGCCGGCCTGCTGATGGTCCGCGAAGCCGGCGGCACCGTCTCCGGCATCCAGGGCAATGACGACCCGCTGCAGACCGGCCACATCGTCTGCGGCAACGAGTTCGTGCACGGCGAGCTGATCAAGATCCTGAAGCCGCTCGGGCAGTAACGCGACGGCGCGATTTAATCGTCGTCGTCATCGTCATCCTGGTCGTCCTCGCGGTCACGAAATTCACCGCCCGCGGTCAGGCCCTCGATGGTGGTGGCGCCCTTCGTCTTGATCACCCGGCGCAGCGGCACCGCGCTCTCGCTGCGCAGCGCTTCCATCAGAGGCTCCGAATGGGTGACGATCCAGATGTCGGCACGGCGCGATGCCTTGGCGATCAGCCGCGCCAATGGCGCCAGCAGCGAGGGATGCAGGCTGGTCTCGGGCTCGTTCAGCGCGATGAACGGCGGCAGCCGATAGCCCATGAACACGGCGAGCAGGCAGATATATTTCAGCGTGCCGTCGGATAGTTCGTGCGCCTTGAATGGCCGCGGCATGTCCTCCAGTTGCAACTGGAATTCACATAGCCCATTTTTTTCCCAAGCCCGCAGTTCGGCGCCCGGAAATGCGTCCTCGATCGCATCCTGCAGATCGCCGGCATCCTGCCTGATCGTGAACAGGGTTGCCAACACGGCAGCCAGATCGTGGCCATCGGCGCTCAGCGAAGGTGTCGTGATCGCGAGACACGGCTTTCGTATCGGCGACGCCGGATCGGTCCGGAAGTCGTGATAGAATCGCCAACTCAGCATTGCATTTCGGATCAGGTCGATCTCGGGACTTCCCTTACCATCCGAAAATCCGGCCAGTGCGGTTTCCGACGGCAGCACCGCATCCTTGTGCTGGCTCCAGGTGCCGTTCTCATCGCGGACACTGACGAGTGAGTTGGTGCGCTCCAACATCAGTATTGTCTTCTTGCCGTGGGTCGCCTCGATCGTTTCGGACTTGATCATCGGCTCACCGGGAAATGCCGCCACGACCGGGCTCGGGAATCCGAGCTCGATGGAATATCTGACGTGGTCGAGCCTCACGGCCAACCGCAGACGCGCATCGTCTCCGCGTCTGCGATGGCCGGACCAGAAGACGGAATTCAACCCGCCTTCGTCGGAGATCGTGCGCGTGATCCGGCCGGTCGCAGCATCCCGCAACAGCGACAGCGACTTGTAGAGATTGGATTTGCCGACGCCGTTCTCGCCGACGAAGACGGACAGCGGCTGGATGGGCATGAAGAGCCGCCGGATCGAGCGATAATTCGAGATCGCAATATCGCTCGGCCGCATCGCATGCCCTCAATCCCCGGGTTGCCCAAACGCTTCCCGTTCAATCCAGAGCTGCAATCTGGATTGGTCAGCTTGCGAAAGCAAGCTGCTGATCTGAGCAGCACCGGTCCCTGATGTCAGTGACCGATCCTTGCCGGCGCGGGCGGGCCATATACCTCACCCTGCCCCGGCGCCGTTTCGCGATCGCCGGCCAGCACGCGCTGCACGCTGACGAAGAACACCGGCACCAGGAGCAGCGCGAGGATCACCACCGCGATCATGCCGCCCATCACTGACGTGCCGAGTGCCTGCTGGCTGGCGCCGCCGGCGCCGGTCGCGATCGCCATCGGCAGCACGCCGCAGACGAAGGCCAGACCGGTCATCAGGATCGGGCGGAATCTGAGGCTGCACGCCTCGATTGTCGCCTCGACCAGCGGCTTGCCTTGCGCGCGCAGATCCTTGGCAAACTCGATGATCAGGATCGCGTCCTTGGCGGCAAGACCGATGATGGTGATCAAACCGACGGTGAAATAGACGTCGTTGGAGAGCCCGCGCATCGTCGCCGCCACCACCGCACCGAGAATGCCGAGCGGAATGGTGAGCAGCACCGCGAGCGGAATGGTCCAGCTCTCATAGAGCGCGGCCAGCAAGAGGAACACCACCAGCACCGACAGCGCGAGCAGGAACGGCGCCTGCGAGCCCGACAGCTTCTCCTGCAGCGACTGGCCGGTCCATTCATAGCCGAAGCCGCGCGGCAGCTTGTCGGCGAGCCGCTCCATTTCGGCGATCGCATCGCCCGAGGTGAAGCCCGGCCGCGCCTCGCCGGAGATGCGCACCGCCGGATAGTAGTTGAAGCCCGCGATCTGCGTCGGCCCCTTCGTCCACTCGATGGTGGCGAAGGCCGAGAACGGCACCAGCTGGCCGCGGCTGTTCTTGACGTTGTAGTTGAGGATGTCGTCCGCGTTCATGCGGCTGGTCTTGTCGGCCTGCACGATGACGCGCTGCATGCGCCCGCGGTTCGGGAAGTCGTTGATGTAGTTCGAGCCGAGATTGGTCGAGATCGTGTTGTTGATGTCCTCGAAGGTGAGGCCGAACGCGCCCGCCTTCTCGCGGTCGATCATCAGATTGACCTGCGGCGCGGGCGGCAGGCCTTCGACATAGACCTTCTGCAGGATCGGGCTGGCATTGGCCTCCGCGATCAGGCGATCGGACGCGGCGATCAGCGCCGAATAACCCTTCTGGCCGCGGTCCTGCAGGCGGAACGAGAAGCCCGAGGAATTGCCGAGGTTGTCGATCGGCGGCGGCTGCAACGCCGAGATCCTGGCGTCGCGGATCGACGACAAATCGCGGTTGATGTCGGCAACGATGGCGGCGGCGGAATCCTTCGGGCCGCGCTCCGACCAGTCCTTCAGGGTGATGAAGGCCTGCGCGGTGTTCATGCCCTGGCCGAGGAAGCTGAAGCCGGTGAGGAACGTGACGTTCTCGATGCCGGCGCGGTCCTTGAGGTACTTCTCGACCTGCTCGACCGCGGCTTCGGTCCGGGCATAGGACGATTCCGACGGCGTCTGCACGTCGGTCGTGATGAAGCCCTGGTCGTCGACCGGCAGGAAGCCGCCGGGCAGCCGCACGAAGCCGTAGGCGACGCCAAGGAACAGCACGAGGTAGATCAGCATCAGGCGGCCGGTGCGCTTCAGCGAGCCCTGCACGGTGCGGGTATAGCCCGCGCGGCTGGTGTCGAGCACGCGGTTGAACCAGCCGAACACGCCCTTGCTGGCATGGCCGTGGCCCTTCTTGACCGGCTTGAGCAGCGTCGCGCACAGCGCCGGCGTCAGCGACAGCGCGAGCAGCGCCGAGAACGCGATCGCCGCCACCATGGTGACCGAGAACTGCCGGTAGATGATGCCGACCGAGCCGGGGAAGAACGCCATCGGCACGAACACCGCCATCAGCACCAGCGTGATGCCGATGATGGCGCCGGTGATCTGCGACATCGCTTTCTTGGTGGCTTCCTTCGGCGGCAGGCCCTCCTCCGCCATGATGCGCTCGACGTTCTCGACCACGACGATGGCGTCGTCGACGAGGATGCCGACCGCCAGCACCATGCCGAACATGGTCAGCATGTTGATCGAAAAGCCCGCGATCATCAGCGTAGCGCAGGCGCCGAGCAGCGCCACCGGAACCACGATCGTCGGGATGATGGTGTAGCGGATGTTCTGCAGAAACAGGAACATCACGACGAACACCAGCACGACGGCCTCGACCAGCGTCGTCAACACCTTCTTGATCGAAGCCTCGACCACCGGCGTGATGTTGTAGGGGATTTCGTAGGAGATGTTGGCCGGGAAGAAGCGCGACAGCTCCTTCATCTTGGCTTCGACCGCGCTCGCGGTCGCCAGCGCATTGCCCTTCGGCGACAGCAACACCGAGAGGCCGGCGGTCGGCTTGCCGTCGAGGCGGGTGTTGAACTGGTAGCTGAGGCCGCCGATCTCGATCCGCGCGACGTCGCGCAGGCGGACCGTCGAGCCGTCGGCGTTGGCGCGCAGGATGATGGCGCCGAACTCGTCGGGAGAGGACAGCTGGCCCTTCACCAGCACCTGCGCGGAAATCTTCTGGGTATCTGTGCTCGGCTCGGCGCCGATGCTGCCGGAGGCGACCTGGGCGTTCTGCGCCGTGATCGCCTTGTTGACGTCGTCGGCGGACAGGCCGTAGCCGACCAGCTTGGCCGGATCGATCCAGATCCGCAAGGACCGCTCGGTCGAATACAGCGTGGCGCGGCCGACGCCGGGGATGCGGCGCACCTCGCCCAGCACGTTGCGGATCATGAAGTCGCCGAGGCCCACTTCATCCAGCGAGCCGTCGGTCGAGTTCAGCGTGATGATCTGCAGCACGGCGGACGAGGCTTCCTCGACCAGGATGCCCTGCTGGATCACGGCGCGCGGCAGCCGCGCCTCGACGCGCTTGAGGCGGTTCTGCACCTCGACCGAAGCCTGGCTGGTGTCGGTGCCCGGCTTGAAGTTGGCGATGATCTCGACCTGGCCAAGCGAGTCGGAGGTCGATTCGAAGTTCAGGATGTTGGCGGCGCCGTTGAGCTCCTCCTCGATCAGCCGCGTCACGCTGTTGTAGAGGTTCTCCGGCGACGCGCCGGGATAGCTGGTCGAGATCGAGATCGAGGGCGGCGCGATGATCGGATATTGCGCGACCGCGAGCAGCGGAATCGAGATCGCGCCGATCAGACAGATGAACAGCGCGACGACCCAGGCGAAGATCGGCCTGTCGATGAAGAAGCTAGGCATATCGGATCACCGCACTGCGTGCGCGGTCTGGTGCGAATCCGTCGGTGCTGCAGCTGCGTCGACCTCGCGCCAGGCTTGCGGCCGGACCTTGTCGCCGGCGGCGAATTTCTGGAACCCCTCGACGACGACCTTGTCGCCGGCCTTCAGGCCATCGGTCACGAACCAGGAACCACCTTGCAGCGAGCCGGTGCGCACCGGCTGCACCGCGACGTGATTGTCGGCCTTGACGACGAACACCTCGCTGCCGCCGCCGCCATTGCGCTGGATCGCCTGCTGCGGCACGGCAATCGCATCGCTGTCGATGCCCTGCTCGATCAGCACGCGCACATACATGCCCGGCAGCAGGATGCGATGCGGGTTCGGGAACTCGCCGCGCAACGTCACCTGCCCGGTATAGGCGTCGACCTTGGCGTCGGAGAACAGCAGCTTGCCCGGCAGCGGGTAGATCGAGCCGTCGTCGAGCACGAGGCGCACCTTCATCGCGTCGGGCGCGATGCGGTCGAGATCGCCGCTCTCGAAGGCACGGCGGAGCTGGTTCATCTCGGTCACCGACTGCTGGAAGTCGGCGTAGATCGGATCGAGCTGCTGGATGGTCGCAAGGCTCGCGGCGTCGTTCTGCACGACGAGCGCGCCCTCGCTGACCAGCGCCGCGCCGATGGTGCCGTCGATCGGCGCGCGGATCGTCGCATAATCCAGATTGAGCTTGGCGCGCGCAACTTCGGCCTCGCGTCCCTGCACATCGGCTTCGGCCTGCTTCAGCGTCGCGATCGCCTTTTCGTTCTCGGCTTCCGGCGCCGCGCGCTGGCTGGTCAAGGTGGCGATACGGCGGGCCTGCAGCGCGGCCTGTTCGAGCACGGCCTTGGCGCGCGCCAGCGCCGCCTCGGTCGACTGCAATTCGACTTCGAACGGGCGCGGATCGATCTGGTACAGGGGATCGCCGACCTTCACCTCGCTGCCCTGATGGAACATGCGGTTGACCACGATGCCCGAGACGCGCGGGCGTACCTCGGAAACACGGGTCGGCGCGATGCGGCCCGGCAGCTCGCGCAGCATCGCGCGCGCCTGTGGCTTCACGGTGACGACACTGACGTCCGGCTCGGGTGCTTGCACGGCGGCGGTTGCGGTGTTCGGCTCGTCGCAGCCTGCAAGCAGTGGCGCCGTCACGGCCAGCATCAGAGCAATGCATGCCGATTGCGCGCGAAGTCCAGACATTGAGATAATCGCCCCTGAAAGGTTTGAACAAACGAACGGCGGTGTCACGGCGACACCGCTCGCGTTGCTGCGATGAAAATAAAATCTGCTTGCTGCGACGCAATGCGTTTTTGGGCGGCTCAATGTCACAGAATGCTATCACTCTGATTTCGCGGCATCTTTTGTCTTGTCACCGCATTGTGAGCGGGTTCCATCGCAGGCTGGGAATGCATTAAGGTCTGCGTGAGCGGGAACCCCGCCATTTTGCCTGCGCGGAATGCCGCACCTTGCAACATCGAGACAATCGGACCGAATCACCATCGTCGCGTTCGCCCACCGAATGACGCGTGCAAGCCGACCTCATTTCGCGATCTGCGGGTGGGGTGTGCAGTTCAGCGGATGGTGATGCGCCGAGCGGTCGGAAAGCCGTGCAAAGCGGCAACGGCCCACGAGATTCCAACTCAAGGTCCTGTTTGCTGCCCCTGGAATCGGCTTTCCTCACTCCGCCGCTGTGCCATATTGCTCGCAGATGCGGCCTTCGCGAACGGATGACCCGGCAATGCCTCCTTCCCGCTCCGACATGGAGATCGAATTGAGCAAGCTGTCCTCGCCTCGTATCTTCCTGGTGCGGATGCTGGTGTTCCTGGTGCTCTGCGGCCTGGTCGGGGTCGTGCTGTACAAGCAGATCGTCACCGCCTTCTTTGCCAATCCGGGGCTGAACGCCCTGATCGGGGCGGTGCTGCTGATCGGAATCATCCTGGCGTTCCGCCAAGTGATCCGGCTCTATCCCGAGGTCGCCTGGGTCAACAATTTCCGCATCGCCGATCCCGGCCTTGCGATCGAGCGCCGCCCGACGCTGCTTGCCCCGATGGCCGCGATCCTCGGCGGCGAACGCTCGGGGCGGATGTCGATCTCGCAGCAGACCATGCGACATCTGCTCGATTCGATCGCAACCCGCCTCGATGAAGCCCGCGACATCTCGCGCTACATGACCGGCCTGTTGGTGTTCCTCGGCCTGCTCGGCACCTTCTGGGGCCTGATCGAGACGGTGGGCTCGGTCGGCAAGGTGATCGACGGGCTCAAGGTCGGCGGCGACTCCGGCGCGCTGTTCGATACGCTGAAGGAGGGCCTCGCCGCGCCGCTCGGCGGCATGGGCATCTCGTTCTCGTCCTCGCTGTTCGGCCTCGCCGGCTCGCTGATCCTCGGCTTCCTCGACCTGCAGTCGAGCCAGGCCCAGAACCGCTTCTACACCGACCTCGAGGACTGGCTCGCCGGCACCGTGCGCGGCATTTCCGGCGATGAAGCCGGCGTCTCCGGCGACATGCAGGGCGCGATCGATCGGCTCCGCACCGCGCTCGAGGAAGGCGGCGGCGGCCGCAGCACCACGGCCGCGATGGCCAATCTTGCCGAGGCGATCCAGGGACTGGTTGCGCATATGCGCACCGAGCAGCAGATGATCCGGGAATGGGCCGACGGCCAGGGCGAGCAGAACCGCGAGATCAAGCGGCTGCTCGAACGCCTCGCCCGCCAGCCCGAGAAAAGCTAGCCGGGGAGAGACACCCATGGCCCTCGCCCGCTCGCGCCGCAGCGAATCCGGCTTCAACTACTGGCCCGGCTTTGTCGACGCATTGTCGACGCTGGTGCTGTCGATCGTGTTCCTGCTGTCGGTGTTCCTCGTCGTGCAGTTCTTCCTGTCACAGGAGGTCACCGGCAAGGACAAGGCGCTGGAACAGCTCACCGCCAAGATCGCTCAGCTCAACGACCTGCTATCGCTGGAGAAGCTCTCCAAGCTGACGCTCGACGACCAGATAGCGCAGCTGCGCGCCGGGCTCGCTTCCGCCGAAGGCGAGCGCGACCGCATGAAGGGGCTCTATGAGGGGCTCGCGAGTTCCGGCAGCGACGCGCAGGGCCGCGCCAACGAACTCAACAAGGCGCTGGAGTCCGAGAAGGCCGTATCGTCGCGCGCACTGGCGCAGATCGAGCTGCTGAACCAGCAGATCAGCGCGCTGCGCCGCCAGCTCGCCGCGCTCGAGGAGGCGCTCGACGCCTCCGAGAAGCGCGACAAGGAATCGCAGAACCGCATCGCCGATCTCGGCCAGCGCCTCAATGTCGCGCTGGCGCAGCGGGTGCAGGAACTGTCGAAATACCGCTCGGAATTCTTCGGCCGGCTGCGTGCGATCCTCGGCAACCGTCCCGATATCCGCGTCGTCGGCGACCGCTTCGTGTTCCAGTCGGAAGTGTTTTTCGACACCGGCCAGGCGACGCTGCTGCCCGAGGGCAAGACCGAGCTCGAAACGGTCGCGAGCGCGCTGATCGATCTCGACAAGCAGATTCCGCCCGAGATCGCCTGGGTGCTGCGCGTCGACGGCCACACCGACGTGCGGCCGATCAACAGCCCGCTGTTCAAGTCCAACTGGGAGCTGTCCTCGGCGCGCGCGATCTCGGTGGTGCAGTACCTGGTCTCGCTCGGCGTGCCGGCGCAGCGCCTGGTCGCCGCCGGCTTTGCCGAATTCCAGCCGCTCGACACCGCGCAGACCGAAGAGGCCTACAAGCGCAACCGCCGCATCGAGCTGAAGCTGACGGAACGCTAGGGCGACGGCGCCTGGCCAACCAGTCGTCATTGCCGTGTTTGCGTGAACCCGTGAGGACGGGCACACGGAGCTATCCGTTCGTTGTCCTGGCGAAAGCCAGGACCTATAACCATCCCACTTGATCCTGGACGGGATCGTGGCCCCAGCATCGCGCAGCAATTGAGATTTGGGGTAATGGGTCCTGGCTTTCGCCATGACGACATTGAGTGTGTGGCAAGGTCTGTGAGTCACACGTCCGCATTCTCGCGACATGAATGTCCAAACTTCATGTCGAAAGATCCGCAACACCGGCGAGGCGTCGCCGCGATCGGTGGAGACCGTTCATTACACGGATATTTGCTTCGTCCTGGCGAGGCTTCCGGAACGCATCAAATGCGGCGGACGTTATGTTGGTATCGCAATCTCGCGGGCTTGGCGGATCTCTCGTCTCCGTCGTGGCTGAGCCTGTCGCTCAAGCCTCACCGCGCCATCTCGGACCAGCGCATGTTCAAGACCAAATTTGCCATCGTCGTCGCCGCCGGCCTCAGCCTCGCGCCGGCCCAGCTTCTCGCGCAAAACACCGGCGGCACCCCGCTGCCGCCGAGGCCTGGCGACCGCGCCGCACCGTCGAACGGCGTCGGCGGCACTGCGCTCCCGACCCAGTCCGGCCAGCGCGTCGCACCGTCTTCGGGCACCGGCGGCGGCAGCGCCGCACCGGCGCTTCCGGGAGGCCCGACGGGCACCACCACCGGCAATGCCGACAATCCGCAGCGACGTTGACGTGAGCCACGCTTGCGCGGGACGTCCTGGCGTGAGCCATTGAACGCGCGCCCGATCCGATCGGCGATGGCCTGCGCCGAGCGTCCATTCGAACATTGATTGATGAAACGCCGCGCTAGGTCGCGCCGGCCGGCTCCGCGGCAGGTTCAACCGGCTCGACTTCGGCCGTCACGAACTTGAGCCCGTAGGTCTTGCCGCGACGCCAGACCACCTCGCAAGGGTAGCGCTTGGCGTGATCGGCGAGCAGCGTCAGCGCGAGGCGGTCATTCACCTCGAACTCGACCTCGGTGGTGATCTTGGCGCCGCCCGGCGAGATGTCGACCACGGCGCATTCGCTCTCGGTCGCGCCGTCGTCGACCGTGATCCAGGCCGCACGATTGTTGAGCTGGCGCCGCGGCTCGCGACTGACCTTGATCCGTGCTCCATTGCTCGCCATCGTCGCCGTCCTTGAAGCCATTGGTCATTGAAAGACATTGCACGCCGTGCACGTCGCTCGGCGCGCCCGGCACAGAACCGCAACGGCCACAATGCCGGCCCCTCGTAAAGCCTGGCTTAGCGCGATCGCTTGAACTTTACCGGAATCTTGACGCGGCTTTTAGCGAACAGGGATTCTGCAACTCCATCAGCGGGATACCGGCCGCATGGACAGCCGCCGGCTTGACACGGAGACTGCACTCTTGGTGAAGTGGCGGCCGTGGCCTTGGCCACATCCCTGCAACAAGAGCGCTTCAAGCCGCCTTTTCCGACGGAAACGACCATGCTGATCCCCCTCGCCGACGTGCCGCGCTGGTATGCCGAACGCAAGCCCACGGATGCGATCGCCATCAGTCATGGCGCGGATGCGCTGACCTGGCTCGAGCTCGAGCGCCGCGCCAATGCACGGGCGCGCGCCTTCGCCGCCAAGGGCGTCAAGCCCGGCGACTTCGTCGCGATCGGGCTGCCCAACAGCAACGCGTTCTTCGAGACGACCTTCGCGGTGTGGAAGTGCGGCGCGACGCCGACCTCGCTGTCATGGCGGCTGCCGCGCGGCGAGGCCGCTGCCGTGCTCGAGATTCTGAAACCGTCGCTGGTGGTCGGCGGCGAGGCCGACTGGAATGCGCCGAATTCGCTGCCGGTGAATTTCGTGCCGGACGGATTCTCCGAGGAGCCGCTCGATGCGCCGGTCGCGCGCTACTGGAAGGCGATGACGAGCGGCGGCTCGACCGGGCGGCCGAAGGTGATCCTCGATCACAACCCCGCGGTGATCGAGACCACGGCCGAGGCGACGCTCGGCATTGCGCGCGACACCTCGCTGCTCAATCCGGGGCCACTGTATCACAATGCGCCATTCATCCTCTCGCACTTTGCGCTGTTCGGGGGCGGAAGGGTCACCGGCATGGTGAAGTTCGACGCCGAGGAGACGCTGCGGCTGATCGAGCGCGAGCGCGTGCAATGGGTGAACTTCGTGCCGACCATGATGCACCGGATCTGGGCGCTGCCCGAGGAGGTGCGCAACCGCTACGACGTCTCCAGCCTGAACATCGTGTTTCACATGGCAGCGCCGATGCCGCCCTGGCTGAAGGAGAAATGGATCGAATGGCTCGGCCCCGAGCGGATCTGGGAGCTCTATGGCGGCACCGAGCGGCAGGGCGCCTGCGTGATCTCAGGCACCGAATGGATGGCGCACAAGGGCTCGGTCGGCAAGATCGGCGAGACCGCGAAACTGCGCATCATCGGCGAGGACGGCAACGACGTCGCGCCCGGCGAGACCGGCGAAATCTATTTCCTGCCCAATGACGGCGCCGGCTCGACCTATCACTATCTCGGCGCAACGCCGAAGCGGCGGCCGGATGGCTGGGAGTCGCTCGGCGACATCGGCCGACTCGATGAAGAAGGCTATCTCTATCTCGGCGACCGGCTCGCCGACATGGTTCTGCGCGGCGGCGCCAACATCTATCCGGCCGAGGTCGAGGCCGCGGTCAGCGAGCATCCCGAGGTGCGCTCCTGCGTCGTGGTCGGACTGCCCGATCCGGAATTCGGCCAGCGCGTGCATGCAATCCTCGAGCTCGCCGACAGCGCCGATGCGCAAGCGATCGCCGACGGCATGGGCGATTTCCTGAAGGACCGGCTCAGCCGCTACAAGCATCCGGAAAGTTTCGAGCGCGTCGGCACCGCGCCGCGCGACGATTCCGGAAAGGTTCGCCGCACCATGCTGCGCGACGAGCGCGCCGCGTGGATCAAGGACAACCGTGCCTTCCGCATCACGCCGGCGCGTGCGGCAAAAACCGAATAGGTTCAATTATCTTGCGAGGGGCAGGTCTGCACGCCACATGAGCTGTGCAGGCTGCCCTGCAAGGTATATCATTCCATCTTCTCTGCCGGCAGAACCTCGGTCTACCTTGAGGTTCCAGCGCCCTGCACGCCAGGAGATCCCTTGATGCCCTCCACGACCGAATGGAAAGTGCCCGCGGCCTTTCAGCCTCGCCCCGAAGATTACCGCTACGATCTCGATCGCGCGCTGATGAGTGTGGTCGGGCTGCACTCGATCATTCCGCCGGATGCTTTCAGCGCCGAGACGCTCGGCACCGAGCGCGCCGGCAATGGCGTCCTGATCGACGACGGGCTGGTGCTGACGATCGGCTATCTGATCACTGAAGCCGCCACGGTGTGGCTGCATCTCGGCGACGGCCGCGCGGTCGAGGGCCACGCGCTCGGCTTCGATTTCGAATCCGGCTTCGGCCTGGTGCAGGCGCTCGGCCGGGTCGATCTCGAGCCGCTGCGGATCGGCTCGTCCGCGGCGACGCAGGTCGGCGACAATGTGGTGCTCGGCGGCGCCGGCGGCCGCACGCGCTCGGTCGCAAGCCAGATCGCGGCGAAGCAGGAATTCGCCGGCTACTGGGAGTATCTGCTGGACGAGGCGATCTTCACTTCTCCGTCGCATCCGAACTGGGGCGGCACCGGGCTGATCAACAATGCCGGCGAGCTGATCGGCATCGGCTCGCTGCAACTCGAACGCGAGCGCTCGGGCCACGCCGAGCATGTCAACATGATCGTGCCGATCGATCTGCTCAATCCGGTGCTGGACGATTTGCGCAAGTTCGGCCGGGTCGACAAGCCGGCGCGGCCGTGGCTCGGCATGTTCACGACCGAGATCGACAACCGCCTCGTGGTGGTCGGCGTCGCCAGCAAGGGACCGGCGGCGCGCGCCGAACTGAAGACCGGCGACGTGATCCTCGCGGTCGACGGCGACAAGGTGACGAGCCAGGCCGGCTTCTACCGCAAGCTCTGGTCGCTCGGCGCGGCCGGCGTCGACGTGCCGCTGACCATCTATCACGAGGGCGTCACCTTCGACGTCACGCTGACCTCGATCGACCGCATAAAGCTGTTGAAGGCGCCGCGGCTGCATTAAGGCAAAGGGAAGAGGCAGCGGCGATGAGCGAGGCGGTGGTTGACGACATCGTGGCCGTGCTGCCGCCGCTGTTGCAGACGCTGGAATCGCTGTCCTTCGTCGCGCGCAACCTCAATCCGCCGGACTTCGATCGCGTGATGCAGATTGCGGGCGAGCCGGAGGAGGCCTTGCAGGCGGTGCGGCCGCGGCTCGCCGACTGGCCGGAGAAATTCGCGCACATCAAGACCGCGCTGGAAGCCGCGATCGAACCGGCGCTCGCCGGCTACGCAGGGCTGCGCGCCGTGCAGAACGGCGAAGGCGATCTGGTCAACGTATTCCGCGCGCTGCGCTATCTGCCGCGGGCGCAGGAGGCGCTCTATCCCTTGACCGAGTTGCCGCCGGTCAGCGGCTTCTTCATCGCGCCCGATCTCCGCGACGATACCGAGCTGCAGGCGAAGCTCGCCGCCAAGCCCAACGCCGACACCGGCATCTTCCACGAGCGCAACGAGCCGGGCAGCCGCGGCGGCTTCTCGATGTACGTGCCGGAGTATTACACGCCCGACCGCGCCTGGCCGCTGGTGATGGCGCTGCATGGCGGCAGCGGCAATGGCCGCGGCTTCCTGTGGAGCTGGCTGCGCGATGCGCGCAGCCGCGGCGCCATCCTGGTGGCGCCGACCGCGACCGGCCAGACCTGGGCGCTGATGGGCGAGGACACCGACACGCCGAACCTCAACCGCATCCTCGACCAGGTGCGCGCGCACTGGACGATCGACGAGACGCGCACGCTGCTGACCGGCATGAGCGACGGCGGCACCTTCAGCTATGTGAGCGGGCTCGACGGCGCCTCGCGCTTCACGCATCTGGCGCCCGTTGCCGCGACCTTCCATCCGCTGATGGCGGAAATCGCCGACGCGGAGCGGCTGCGCGGCTTGCCGATCTTCATCACCCACGGCCGGCTCGACTGGATGTTCCCGGTGCAGACCGCGCGGCAGACCCAAGGCCTGCTGTCGGCCGCCGGCGCGAGGGTGACCTATCGCGAGATCGACGATCTCAGCCACACCTATCCGCGCGAGATCAATGCGGAGATCATGCAGTGGATGAATGGTGAGCGAGCCGACAGCACCTGAGGGATCGTAACCCGTCATTGCGAGCCAAGCGAAGCAATCCATTGTCACCGAGCACGCGGGCAGACGGATTGCTTCGTCGCTGTCGCTCCTCGCAATGACGTTGCGGGGAGAAGATTACCCGTTCACTCGCGGCTTGAGCAGGTCGGAGAAGCCGACCCGGTGCAGCATCTCGTTGCGGACGCGGTCGATCACGCCGAATGCGACTTCGGCGCCGTCCTGCGTCGGATCGATGTGAACGCGGAACGGCCGCTTGCCGAACGTCGTATCGACGACCTTGACGATCGCGTCGGCGACCGACGAGACGTCGGCATCCTCGGGCACGATCGCCGCGAAGGCCTTCATGATCTCCTCGCCGAAGCCGGCATAGGGACCAGCCTCATATTCGGCGACGCGGGCCTCGTCGGCGGGACGGCCGGAATGCGCAAAGTGGTTGGTGCCGCCGGTGAAGGCGCCGGGCACGATGATCGAGGTCTCGATGCCCCAGCGCGTAAGCTCCCGGGCATAGATCACGGCCATCGCATCCATGCCGGCCTTGGCCGCGAAATACGGCGCGAGATAGGGCGGCGTGCCGCCGGCCGAAGAGCTGCTCGACACCCAGACCACGAGTCCCCTGCCCTGCTTGCGCAGTTGCGGCAGCGCCGCGCGATTGACGCGCTGTGTCGACAGCACGTTGACGTCGTAGAGCTCGGCAAGCTGCTCGGGCGTGAACGCCTCCGCCGGGCCGAACACCATGTGGCCGGCATTGTGCATCACGACGTCGAGGCGGCCTTCCTCGGCGACGATCTGCGCAATCGCCGCATCGACCGACGCCTGCGAGCCGACATCGAGCTCGAGCGCGCGCAGGTCGACCTTGTTGTCGCGCGCGAACTCCTCGATATCGGCGACCGCGGAGGCGTTGCGGCCGGTGGTGTGGCGCATCGAGGCATAGACGGTGTGGCCGGCCCTGGCGAGCGCGTTGGCGGTGAGGCGGCCGAAGCCGCTCGAAGCGCCGGTGATGACGATGACCTGTTTCATGACACGTATCCTTGTGAAGTCGGTTGAATGCGAGTTGGGTTGGAGATGTGCGGGCGTCAGACCAGGCCGCCATTGGCGCGGAGCGCCTGGCCGTTGATCCAGGAGCCGTCGGGGCCGGCGAGGAACGACACGACATTGGCGATGTCATCGGGCGTGCCGAGCCGCTCCAGCGGCACCATCTTGGCGAAGCGGTCGATCAATTCGTCCGACTTGCCGTGCAGGAACAGGTCGGTCGCGGTCGGCCCGGGCGCGACCGCATTCACCGTGATGCCGCGGCCGCGCAACTCCTTGGACAGGATCGCGGTCAACGACTCGATCGCGGCCTTGGTCGCGACATAGATGCCGTAGGTCTCGAGCTTGGTGCCGACGACGCTGGTTGAGAAGTTGACGATGCGTCCGCCGTTGCGCAGGCGGCGCGCCGCCTCGCGCATGGTGTTGAAGCTGCCCTTCAAATTGACCGCGACCTGCTGGTCGAACGCGGCATCGTCGCTGTCGGCGATCTTGCCGAGCTTCATGATGCCGGCATTGTTGACCAGCACGTCGACGCCGCCGAAGGCGGCTTCCGCCGCGTCGAACATGCCGCGCACCGCGTGGGCATCGCTGACATCGGCCTTCGCGGTCGGTGCCCGGCCGCCGGCGGCCTCGATCCTGTCGGCCACCGCCTGGGCGGACTTGGCGTCGCCGGAGTAGTTGATGACGACGGTGAAGCCGTCCTTGGCGAGGCGTTCGGCCACCGCCGCGCCGATCCCGCGCGAGGCACCCGTCACCAGAGCTACCTTGTTGGTTTGGTTGGTCATTTTCAGTCTCCCATCAGGTTGTGCGGCCGCGCCGCGTCGAAGGGAGGACACTAGGTCTTGGCGTCTTCCGGATAATCATGCATCATTCGACATCACTATTCGTTATTTCCGGACAATAGATGGACCGTTTCGACGCGATGCGCGTGTTCACCCGGGTGGTCGAGCGGCGCAGCTTTTCGCTCGCCGCCGAGGATCTGGGGCTGCCGCGCTCGACGGTGACGGACGCGGTGAAGGGGCTGGAGGCGCGGCTCGGCGTGCGGCTGCTCGAGCGCACCACGCGCACGGTGCGCCCGACGCTCGATGGCGAGGCGCACTACCGCCGCTGCCTGTCGCTGATCGCGGATCTCGAAGACGCCGAGGGCGCGTTCGGCGGCGCGCGGCCGAAGGGGCTGCTGCGGCTCGAGGTGCAGGGCACGCTGGCGCGGCACTTCCTGCTGCCGAACCTGCCGGGCTTCCTCGCCGAATATCCTGATATCGAGATCAACATGAGCGAGAGCGACCGCTGGGTCGATCTGATCCGCGAAGGCGTCGACTGCGTGCTGCGCTTCGGCAAGCTGCCCGACAGCGACATGATCGCGCAGCAGGTCACGATGCTGGAGCGGTTGACCTGCGCGACGCCGGATTACCTTGCGCGTTTCGGCACACCGGTCGACCCGTTCGCACTCGATGGCCATCGCATGATCGGCATCCGCTCGCTGACCACCGGACGCCTGCGGCCGATCGAGTTCGTGATCGACGGCGCGCTGAAGCAGTTTCCGCTGCCGGCGCCGATGTCGGTGACCGGCCCCGAGAGTTACCTGGCGAGCGCCAAACTCGGCCTCGGCCTCGTGCAGGTGCCGCGCTTCCACGCCGAAGCCGATCTGACAAACGGCACGCTGATCCCGGTGCTGCAGCAATGCCCGCCGCCATCGGTGCCGGTAAACCTGCTCTATCCGCGCAACCGCCAGCTCTCGCCGCGCGTGCGCGTGTTCATCGATTACGTGATGCGGGCGTTCGCGCGCAGTTGATCGATCGCCGGAACCACAGCGAGCCCGGCGACGTTATGCTTCCGACACCGGAGGGATTGAGCGATGCGGACCTTTTTCGGCATGATTTTGGGCGCGCTGCTGCTGATATGCGGCGTCTACGTCTACGATTCCATGCGGACGTCGAGCGTCGCCAATGGCGAGGTGGCGCAGGACACGCGCACCATCGTCAATTGGGACGTCGCAGCGCATGACTGGAACCTGCTGAAGACGCGCACCCGCGAGCAGTGGGACAAGATCGCGGCGAAGTAACGATTGTTTTCAAGCCGACACAAAAGCAAATGGCCTCTCGCCGGAGAGGCCATTTTCGTTGCAGGAAGCGCGATCAATTCTGCTCGGTCTTGCGACCCATATTGGCCTTGCGGGCGTCGGCGATCACCTGCTCGAACTGATCCATGCTGAGCACGCCTGGTACGCGGTACTTGCCGACGATGAATGACGGCGTGCCGTTGAAGCCGAACGCCAGCGCCTGCTCGTTGTTGCGGGAAAGGATCGCATCGATCGCCTTGGCGTTGGCGTCGTGATCCTTCTTCAGGCGGTCCATGTCGAGGCCGGCGCCCGAGAGCAATTCGGCGATGCGCGGCTCGGTGATGCGCGAATTGACCGAGATCATCGCCTCATGCGCGACGTCGAACTTGTTCTGGTACTTCGCCGCCAGCGCCATCCGCGCCGCGACCTTGGAAACCGGTCCGAGGATCGGCCAATCCTTCAGCACGAGGCGGACCTTGCCGTCGTCCTGCACCACCTGGCGCAGCTCCGGCGCGAGCTTGCGGCAATAGGGGCAGTTGTAGTCGAACCATTCGACGATGGTGATGTCGCCCTTGGGGTTGCCGATGTCAGGAATATCCGGATCGCGCAGCACCTGCTCCTCGGTCAGGACATTGTCGTCCTCGGCGCGTGCGGCGCCCGCGGCCATGAGCGCGATGCCGGCACCGAACAGGCCGAGCGCGCCGCGGCGGGTGGCACCGGCGTTGATCAGGGGCGATTTCGTCAGTTGGTTCATAGCTGGCTTTCGCAAGAGCTCTGCGCCCTTCTTCGTTCAAGACACATTGATGTTACGCAGCAGCATATAGATCGCCACCACGATAATCACAGTCGCAAACACGATATTAAGCGCGCCGCGCCGTTCCGACAGGTGGCGGGCGCTGCTTGTGCCGAGAAGGCCGCCCGCGATGCCGCCGGCGACGAATAGCCCCGCCAGGCCCCACGACACCAGCCCGGACCACGCATAGCTCAGGGCCGTGGTCATGCCGAACGCGGTGACGGCCACCAGCGAGGAACTGACCGCGTTCATGATCGGCATCCCGGTCGCCAGCATCAGCGCCGGCACGATCAGGAAGCCGCCGCCGATGCCGAAGAAGCCGGACATGGTTCCGGTGGCAAGTCCGAGGCCGATGATCGCGGGCATGTTGGACATCGAGATCTTGACGTCGGTCAGCCCGACCCGCGCGCGGTTCTTCAGCATCAGGCCCGCGATGACCAGCATCACCAGCGAGAACAGCGCGAGCAGCTTCTGCCCCTCCAGCATCTTGCCGAGGATGGAGCCGCCGAATGCGCCCAGCATGCCCGACAGCGCGAACACCAGCGCGCAGGACCAGATCACGGTGCCGCCGCGGGCGTGGTTGGAGAGATTGACCGCGGCGTTGGCGGCGACCGCGATCGCCGAGGTGCCGATCGCGACATGCGGCTCCGGCACGCCGACCACGTAGACCATCAACGGCACGGCAAGGATCGAGCCGCCGCCGCCGACCAGGCCCAGCGAAAAACCGACCAGCATGCCCGATGCCAGCCCAAGCACGCTTTGAGTTGCGGAGAAGACCAAGGGGAACAGACTCGCGTTTGAGCCGGCGACCCTAGAAGGATTTGCTGCTCAACGCCATACCAATAGCACAAAACTGCCCTGCAGCCGAACTCTCTATATCAGCATGATCTCCACGCAAACGCGTTGCGTTTGTCGCGAGGGAAAACCGGTTCCCACTTTTCTGGATCACGCTCAGCGCAGCAGATATGTCACAGCCAGCGGCACCAGCAGCGAGGTGACCAGCGCATTCAGGCTCATCGCGATCCCGGCGAAGACGCCGGCGACCTCGTCGACTTGGAAGGCGCGCGCGGTGCCGATGCCATGGGCGGCGATGCCCGCCGCAAAGCCACGGGCACGAAAGTCCGTGATGCCGGTGAAGTTCATCAGGGGCGTGACGATGATCGCCCCCATGATGCCGGTGAGGATCACCGACACCGCGGTCAGCGAGGGATCGGCATGCAGGGATTCGCTGATGCCCATCGCGACGCCGGCGGTGACCGATTTCGGCGCCAGCGACAGGATGACGTCGCGCGGCAGCCCGAACGCCTGCGCCAGCAGCACCACCGAGACGATCGCCGTCAGCGAGCCGATCGCGAGCGCAACCAGCATCGGCAGGATCGCCGCCGCGACCCGCCGGCGATTCTCGTAGAGCGGCACCGCGAGCGCCACCGTCGCCGGCCCGAGCAGGAAGTGCACGAACTGCGCACCGGCAAAATAGGTGGTGTAGGAGGTCCCGGTCAGCAGCAGGAATACGCCGATGATCCACACCGAATGCAGCACGGGATTGGCGAGCGGGTGCCGCCTCGTCTTCAGCGACACCGCGTCGGCCGCCGCATAGGTCAACAGCGTCACCGTCAGCCAGAGCAGCGGCGACTGCGAGAGATAGACCCAGAGCGAGAACGAATTGTCATTCACGGCCTCTCCTCCTCGCTCGAAAGCAGGCTGCTCGCCGCAACGAAGGTCGCAACCGTCGCCAGCAGGGTGACGATGACGGACACCGCGAGGATCACCAGGACCGCGATACCGTGCTCGGCGAGCAGATCGAGCTTCTGCACCACGCCGACGCCGGCCGGAATGAACAGCAGCGAGAGATTGGCAAGCATGCCGCGGCTCGCGCTCTCGACGCCGTCATCGCCGAGCGGCCCGCGCGCCAGCGCCGGAAAGCGGTCGCGCGCCAACAGCAGCAACAGCAGCAGCACGAGGCCAACCACCGGGCCCGGCACCGGTACCGCCAGCGCGCGCACGGCGACCTCGCCGACCAGCTGGCAGAGCAGGATCAGGCTGAGGCTGGCGATCATGGCAGGAAGCTCACGCGAGACATCCGCCTATCAGGTCGGTGTGGCAGGAGCTTGTCAATGCGCGGGTCTTGGATGCGTGCGCAGATCTTGGGCGCCGCCGCTCTCAAATCCGTCACACTTTCTCAGACCGTCATCCCCGCTTGTCGTCCCTGCGAAAGCAGGGACCCATAACCACCGCATTCGGTGATGACCGGGATCGTGGCCCCAGCCAGCGCAACAATTGAGATTCGGGGTAATGGGTCCTGGCTTTCGCCCATAGGCGCTAAAATAGGATTTGCGCCTTGGCTTCGCTTGTGATTCCAAGATGGAATGGCACACGAATCGCTTGTGAACAAAGATTGGGCGCGCGTTGTCG